>NZ_JBXTEF010000079.1:0-35452 GCF_057495195.1 Cysteiniphilum sp.
ACCTCACCATCGACACGCACAGATACCTGAATATCGGTAATCATCGAGTAAACCACATCGGAGTACATTTGATCAGCCAACCAACCAACAGCACCAACACCCGCGCCTACGCCAATGCCTACGCCTGCGCTATTAGCTGCCAAGCCTGCGGCAACACCTGCTAAACCGCCCATAATCGCATTACCAAAGCCGCTGTTCATTGATTGCCACACCGACTGCACACTTGGTGCTTTACCGACTTGAAGTACATTGACTTGCACCATATCATGCGCTTTGTCTACGTCACGGACGACATCCCAACCCTGACCTTTCAATTGAGCCACTAAAGCATCTTTAAGTTTTACATCTTGACCTGAAGTGTCTTTGACTTGGACATAAATTGTTTTGTCTTTAGTTGATACTGGGTCTAAAAAGATGGTTTCACTCATCTTGGATTCAGTCGTTAAACTGCCGTGATGAATAGCCGTTGATATTGCTGCACACCCTGTTAGTTGTGCGCCAACAATCGCAGCCGTAGTGATTAAGCCAATGGCTTTTGCTTTTTTGACCCTTTTAAGATTTAACTTCATTTTTTATTCTCTCCTTTTGTTTTTAATGAAGTGATTGCTTAGTTTCCCAAGCGCTATAACGCAACCAGTCAATCACTGACTGCGATAACTCGTAGTATTCCTCCGATTCAAATTCACTCATGCTTAAAATTCCCTTTGTCGCCAAACGATGACAGATCAAATAACCACTACTCGAAAGCTCGCTTTTGCTGTTGGCTAATGACCAACGACTGAATTTACGTAATGCATAAGATTCCCCTAAGCTCAGACGCGCATAATCAAATGCCTTGCTGTTTTCAGATATAGACTCAGTAAATGTGTAGTTGCCTAATAATCTTGCTACTACGTCAATTTCTGCATGATTTAAAGCATATCTGTTAGCTATACGCTCTAAGGACTCAAGCCAAAAGTAGGTGAGTGATTGGTAACACTCTTCTGTGACTGATTGCGATACTAAGCTATACATGGCAACCACCTAGCTTTTTTGTTTTTGATTTCAAAGACTGCCAATAAAAGCCAAGCTGCTTAATAAGAAACGGCACTAAACAAATGACCGCCAACGACAAATAAAACACAACAAAACCACCCAATACATCCGCCACATAATGCCAACCTGTAATAACCGTGCTGCAAATCATCAAAAGATTTAATCCCAGAAATAGATAACGCAGATAAAACCGCTTGAGTGACCAAAAGACATATATGAGCATTAAGGCTGTAATGACATGATAGCTTGGACATGAAATATTATCGTTGATACTGACAAGTCGATCAGCTCTAAAGGCTACATAAGCATGTGCTTCAATGATCTGACCACTGTAAAACTGATAATCAGGGTAACTGTAGTAAGGATTTATTGAAGGAAAAAAATAGCAGATAACGAGTGTTATCATAAACGTCACACATACAAGCTGATAAAACTTAACAACATGCTTCATTGATACCAATGGCATGAGCAAAACAACCAACATCACTTGCCATGTAATGCTTTGATAGCACCACCAAATAAAATCATTGAACAATGGATGATGTGTTTTAAAATAAGTCATGATCTCAGCGACATTGATGCCAATAGTCTCGTCAAATGACTTTAACCAAGGATCAGCAATCGCATGCGGTGTTAAAGGTAAGAACAGGCATGCCATAAACAACAACGGTGTAATCAGACTAAAATAACCTAAAGATCGCCATATAAGCGCCAAGATTGAGAGTTTGTTGCTTAACTGGCTAAAGACGTAGCTAAACATAAAAAATCCAACAGGCAGCAAATAAAGCCCTAAAAAATAGATACTAAACTGCCAGTCAACGAGATGTTGATAAATAAACACAACACATGCCAGTAATGCACCATAGACTAAAATACTGCGATCAACTCCATGTGCTGTGTTAACAGGTATAAATACCCCTAAAGCCCTTTTCTTTCTACTCTGTGTTTTTTTGCTTTTCCTGCTTTTTCCGCTTTTTTCGTTCATCTTATTTTTTCGTTTGCCTTAACTAGACATAATATTGCATGCCAGCGGCTGAGATTTTTTAGCCGCTGCAAAAAAGTTGAAAAAAAATGAAAATAAATGGAAAAACTTGGAGAAACTAAGAGATAAAGGCTAACTCAGCCTTGTAAAATATGGCTTTAAGCTAAATATGCATACAACATTGCTGCTCTTGAAAAATAACATTGGTGACATTTTCAAACATCGGATAGCTCTGCGGTGGAATATTCAAGTAAACAATGGGTGCTGCACCAATTGGAACCCCTATGCCTTCTTTAACCATCGGATACACAGGGTCAATGGTGAATTGTGATTTAATCCACATGGCAGATGGCACGGGCGAACACATCGCCCATTGACCTACTGTATCCCACAACATCCCAACTCTTGATAGCTTGGCAATCATCTTAGCCCCTACTAGGTAAGCGCTTTGCAATCGATCAGAATTTGCATTAGCATTACCTGTAAAAGGATATACACCGCCCCAACTGCCCGCACACCACACTAATGGGTCTAAAGGCAGATAAGCTGTTGACGAAATCGCATCAATAATGCACGCAGCTTGCGCTATTGGATTGGCAAATAAAATTGCCTCTGGGTTAAACACAGCGCCCCATTCGTCATTTTGCCATGTTGGGTCAAGCTCTGTGATATAGGCAAGCGCATAACCACCGTCTGACTGTACACAGGCAAAGTCTTGAAACAACTTAAGCAGCTTAAAAACTGGATAGCTGTACCAATGTACTTGCCAACGTGCAATATCACCTTGTGATGCATCTAAATCAAGCGACATGTTTTGCATGTCAAAACCACCTAAGACATTGATGCCGCCAATTGAGGAAAAACACCCCGCAATACGTGCAATTTCTTCAATGTATAACGGCTCATGAAAAGTTGCCATAATGCCAGGCGTTGGATAACCAAAAATTCGACCCGGACAAATACACATAGGTGAAGTTGTTGCTAAGGGTGACTCATTACTCCCAACACTGTAAGCCAAAGGGACACCTGATATCTTAATGGGCAAAATCAAGTTCCAGTTAATTTCAGTAATCGGATTTAAAAAACGCCCATGACAAGTGCCGTCCTCTGCAAAAACGAGTGAGATGCTACCACTGAAAATAATAACTGCACTGATTAGCCACCGTATAAAGTTACACATTTTTGACATGCTGCACCTCTTTGTTTTTAATTGTTTTACTTTTTTCACTACTTCCTCGATGCTTCTTAAGCTCATTTTTATTAAAAGCATCAATCACTGCGTCACTACATCCATGCCAACATAAATCCACCAAATCAGCCGAATAGGGATAGGCAAAATCGGTAATCGCTAAATCAAAGTAATGCTGATTTTCACCTATACCCAACAAGCTTGGGATATGTTGAATATGAAACCTTGCTAATATTTCTTTATTAGCATAACCAATAGGGCGTTGTAATTCCTTGCCTAAGTCTTGAGGATTGCCGTTCGTTAAAACCAATTGCACACGCACTGGGTGGTTTTTAATAACCTCTTTAGCAAATTGTACTTGTTCGTCATCATTGCCATCAAAATATAACATCACCGTACTTGGACGCACCACTGACAAAGGATTCACAAACGTCCCCTTGTGATAAAACACTCTACCTTTGTATTGATAGTCTTTGTTGTAAGCCAAAGAGGGGTCTGCATACCTTGTCTTTGTTCGCTCTACCGTTGTTAAACCAAAATTAGGTAGGTTTTTAAAATAGTTTTCCGTTGAGTTTTTAAGGTCTGCTTTGATTTTGTCTAAAGGTAGATGCTCACCTTGTTTAGCAATGACCAGTTTAATGTCCACCTCTTTAATAGGATACGTCTGTCCCAGTGTGCCTAGATCATGTGACCATGCAGATGTCACGCAAAGGAAAGCTAATAATACCAATAACCAACTAAACCACCTCATAAAACACCTCCACAGAAACCATACTTGCCAATAAAAACATCACTTGCTCAACAATGACATCTTCTCCTGTATCGACATAATGATGCGCCATACGTCTATACCATGTGTTTGCTTTTTCTTTGATAAGTTCAATCCTGACAACATCATCAATGCCATCACAGACAAGCACCTCATTCAAAAACTCAACCAACTCAACCGTATCAGCACGATGCAGCTCCCCTTTGCTGAGATACAATAAATCAAAATTCTCTAACAATTCATCCATGATTGATTGCGCTGATTTACTCAGTTGATAGGTGTTAATCTGATTTTTTAACGTAACATCTCCCATCTCTGACAGACTATCTGTAACGCTTTCAATACTGACTGTGGTTAAATCATGATAATACCAATGCGCTTGTGATGATAGTTGCATACTTGCGATGGGTTTTTCATTACTTAACGACCGCATTTCATGAAAGTGACGCATCTCAATAATTTTATGCCCCATAAAATCAAAAACAGCAAATAATCGATCACTCACCACATAAAGCATTTTAGCAAAACTCACCTCACCACTTGCCGCATGCTCATAAACTTTGCTGCACAGTAATGAATAAAGCTGTGCCTTAACTGTCATTAATTCAGCGTGATCAAGCACAGAAGCATCCCGATCAACCATTGATTCACGCATGGCTTTTAAAAATGTCATGCACGCATCAGGCGTTATTGTCTCAAACAAGCGTGTATATAAATACAAAATACCAATATGCGTATATTCCTGTTGCATAAAGTTATTATACTCTCGCTCCAATGTTGGCGTGTTAACGCCTTTTTCCGCACACTCCAAGCCAAACCATAGCGCACTAGCTAAAGGCACTTCAAGCAACTGTGCTAACTGATTAAAATAGAATTGCAGTCCTACATGATTTAATTCGCTGCCTGTACTTTTGATGATTGCAACAGCATCGCTCACTATTTCATGATCCTTTTGATAAAGCTTTGCCACTTCAGTTAACATTGATAGCATCGGCTGAATCATCGCATGCTGTTCATCACTCAGCTTTTCCTTTGCAATTCGCTCCTGAACCATCAATGACAATGGCTGATAACTAAACATTGCCGTACCCCTTAACTGCGCTTACGACTTCTTGAGCCAGTTGTGACATGTTTTTATCACCTTTCTCACCATCGGCGCTAATGACCTGTTGCACTTGATTGTCCGTTTCAATCACAAAGACAGGAAAGTTGACCATCTCCCCTAAATACTTCTCTTTGACAAGGTAATCAAGCAATCTTAGTGCCTTGCCTAATCTAACAAAGCCATAAGGTGCATTCATCCGCCTGATACAGTCTGATTCGTTAATTGCCTTAATCTGGTCTGACAACACCTGACAGACTGACTCTGGCGTATCAAGCTTTAATCCCGCTGATACGGCTGACGAAAATAAAACTGATCTGATCGCATCATTAACGCCTGCAATAATTGATAGATCAGAATAATATGCCTTAGCTGCCCACATCGGGTAATCACCATAAAAAATGGGGGAGAACAAAAAACTGCCACCTGTCGCTTTGACTTCTTCATCAATTACTTGATGATACTGCTCCATTTCATAGCAGTGTGGACAATAAAAGTTAGATAGCTCAACCACTGTGACCGCTTTGGATTGAGCGAAATTGAAAGCGAAAACAGATAATACAGTCGCCAATATAAGTGATACTTTCTTCAACATTTTTAACCTCCGATAAAGTGAATAAGATGCGCAGTACGCTTAATTTGATTGCCGTTAATAAGACCGAAATAACGTGAGTCATAGCTATCCTTGACGCGTGTTGACATCATGTAATAGTGATTTTCAGGGATTTTGTAGCCATTCCAGTTTTGACAATGCAACTTGTGACCTTTGAAGCTCACATTTAAGCACGTACCAAGAACGCTACATTGACCGTCAAAGTGATTGCTCTCACAAGCATAGATAGTGTTTGAGTTAGTAAATAAATACTCGCCTGATACCGCGCCTACCTGTTTAAGCAAATACGTATCTTTATCAATGACTTTATCGGCTAACGCTTCATTACCACTACTGAGTTGAAAAGCATAGATATCATCGCGATTAAGCGCAGCTATCCTCGGCTTTGTATAATAAAATCCTGTGCGTTCAGAATCTGATGCGTTAAAACCAACGCTGTAGCCTGAGTAACCCAAATAGCCTATTGCAATATACAGCAATAAAAACACCATACCGCCCCATGCGGCATAGTACATAAACTCTCTGATCTTTGCCGACAGCAAGCTGCCACTGATGATCAACATAATCAAACCTCACTTTGTAGTATTTATTTAACGACAAGTGAAATTAAATCATGCTAGCGGCTGAGATTTTTTAGCCGCTGTAAAAAAGATGCAAAAAAGTTGAAAAAAATGAAATTGATAGACCTTTAACGCTCGCTAGTAGCGATTACGAGTGCCATACATCTAAGAGACGCGAATACTTTATAGATGGTTTAATGCAGCAAAAATATGACATCAACAAGGAAAATGAAGTATTTGCGTGTTTAAAAGTTTTAACACTAGTGGCTTTCACAATATTTAGAATCAATCACATTATAAGAAACCATATTTATACTTATCGTACCATATAGATAATTTTTTATTGTATAATAATACCTCATGCAAATTTTGTTTTGATTATCTTTTGCCTTGGTAAATAAAGCTTGAGCAGAGTTCTCACTTATTTTTAAAGACAAATCTGGTCTAGAGTAGCCATTAATCCGTATAAAATCAGAATTTAAAAAATGCGTCTCAAAAATATGCTTCATAGGCTTTTCATTATATTCTGTGCTGAAATATGTATAGCCTAAAGGATATATCGGCAGCTCATTTGAGCTATAATTATAATTATCCCTAATAACAGCCCAACCGTCGGTATAAAGATACTTACCCAAGTCTGCAATATCTGCATCTCTTGAAATATTCTCAATAGCATCATGCAGCTTGTCGTGAATTAAAAAATTATTACCATTATTATCTGCGTAAAATTCAGGGTAAGCATAGTTTACAATTGCAGAGTAAACTTGACTATTATTAATATCTACACTACTACTTTCCTTGAAGTATTGAATTTTTGTATATGCTGCAATATTCGCTAACCTAACAAAAGACATATAGTCATAATCTTGAGCGTTAGATGATGGAGGCTGCTCATTAGAGCACGAGAAAACAGTAAACGCTAAAATTAAAATTCCAAATATTCTCATCATGAATAAAATTCCCTTTATTCTTATTGGTTAACCATCAATTCTTTAATAGTAGCCACCTCTGACTTTGAAGTGATCTTAGAGTTATCTCTATCTTTTTTAGAATCATCCTTAAACAACTCCAAACCCAACTCCATGATCTCTTTAATTTCTTTATTGCTATACTGATCAAGTCCAAGCTTAACACCAATCCTGCCGATATTGTCAGCTTGCTTAGCTTGCAAGGCTTTAACTTTCGCTTCAGCATCTTTGACCGCTTGCTTTTGTAATTCGATCTTCTCTTGTAAACTTAATTTTTGTCGTGACATGTAAACTACTCCTCTGGTTTGTCTTGACGTTTTGGTAAATTAATTAAATTAACCTTTTTGGTCGCATTGGTTTTATTAATATCCTCTGTTGGTTGGGACTCCCATGTTTCCTCTTTATGATCAGATACAATGGTTTGCTTCTTCCTGCTACGTTGTAGGCGCTCTCTTTCTAATGCAATTTCATCTTTTACCTCAGAAATAGATCCAACTGAGGTATCATTTGTCGGATTAACTGCGTCTTTCTTATTCTTTTTAGCTTTACCTGATTGAGTGTTTTCTTCATTATTATTATTATTATTGCTATCAGAAAGCTCAATCGCAAAGTCAGCCTCATAAAGTGATGATGGATGAATACTAGCAAGTGCTACATCATAAGGCAACTTCATATAGCCAGTATACGCAATTTGCGCCACTTCACCTCTGGCAATAAATACACAAAAGTATTGTGGCATGCCTGCAATAATTCCTTCACTAATTAAATTCTCTTTATCGCCAAAGAAATTTCTACCACCATCATCAAAAGCGGCAGATGATGCATCGTTAACACTACCACGCATGCCTTGTTTGTAAACTGGAATCTTGCCTGTTAAGTCACTAATCTCTCTGGCTAAAGCAATATCAGGTGTACCATAAACCAGTAAAGAGGAATTAACAATAGTTGACTTAATAAAAGCATAACTTGTAACATCTTTTTTTGTTGTATCTAAGCTAGCAAAACTCGTCATATTAAAAATAAAAATACAGCCTTTTTTTCTAACCTGTTCAATCGCCTTTTGCATAGGACGACTTACAAATTCTGGGAACTCATCTAAAAACCAAAAGATGCGCTGCGGATTACTTTCAGGTCGTTCAGCAATGATTTGTGATAAACGGTTAAATAGCGCCTTACACAGCATTGATTTATAATTATCAAACGTCATATCAGGGCAAATAACATAAAGCATATCACCATTTTCAATCATCTTTCTAAAATCAATGCCATCATTTGTTTTACAAATTGCCATATCTGCTAAATTGCAAAACTCTTCCAAAAACTGCGGTACCTCACCCTCGCTATTGAGAAAGCTGTTAACATCATATTTTTTGTTAAAAAGTTCAACTAAATGTATTAGGCAATCTGCTTTTGGAGCCAACAGTGACATCGCATCTCTTACTTTTCTTGAAAACTTAGCATAATAGTTTTTACCCTCAGTTGTCATCTCTAAATAAGGAAACAAGTAGTCCGTTAAAGTATCAAATTCATCGGATGAACAATTTTGTAATAAATCAAATTGAGGAACATCAATTTTCTTAAGATCAATGACGTGAAAAATTTTATTATTCTCTCGTGCAGAAATTTCCATTTGCTTTAATAAAAATTCATCAACTTGTGGTAAAAAAGCAATATTGCAATAACCCATGTTTGCTGTTTGCGCAAAAATATATTGCGTCACTGCACCTTTACCAGAACCTGTAGCACCAACGACTGATATGTGCGGGTGTCTTTTTTCGTCCACCATAAACTTATCAATATAAATTGGCTTTTTAGTTTGAGTTGACAGTGCTAAATATATCTTATTTTTATGAAAATATTTTTTTGGGGAATACTTTGTGTTATTTAGCTTTTTATCCAATTTCTTCATTTGCGAAAAATCGTCTCTTATATCGCTTGGCTTATCAATGACAGTGCTGTCATAAATGTACTTGTTAATATCCGCATTTATTCTTGAGACCATATGGTTATATTTAAGCGCTTTTAATACGTTGTGTATCGCATAAGCAATTAAGACAATAAATACCGTTGCAATTGTGTTATGCACAGCCGAAGTAAATGCGTTTAAAGTCATGTAATATTTAAGTGATGCAATGCTGAAATACTTTTTGACAGTTAGATAGTACAAACCAATGTTCACAACAAGGTAGTAGTTAAAAATCAAAAAGTAGAATAAAGGCACAATAAGACTGATGCCAATACTTGTATTTTTTAGTGCGATAATTTTCAGATATTTCTTATCTTTACTAAAAGCAATTTTAACCCCTTTTGGAAATGCTTTTTTCTTAAAGTACCTAAATGCAAAATAGCCCAAAAATAGAGAAAAGGTTAATGGGTAATAAAGCCATTTAACAAATGTTATGTTATATAGAACTGTGGTGATTTTCATATCAATAGTTGGGAAAACGCACACACCTAAATAAGTCAATAGCAATAGATAACAAACAACTAAGACAAACCCCCAACATATTTTATTGGTGACACTGTCAGCTTTACTCATAAATTTTTACCTTTAAAGTTTATTTAACACATAATCATTAGATCATGCTAGCGGCTGAGATTTTTTAGCCGATGCAAAAAAAATGAAAAAAAACGAAAAAAATGCAAATTTTTCCGACTTAAATATCAGTGATTCTATTTATTTTAAAATTCCTTTGGTAATTCCCGTGATTCTTATCCGTATAGTCAACGAATTGGCTAGGGAATCGAACTGCCAATAAAAAACGCTTTAAATACATACAGTGTATAGAAAAATCCTTCATTTCTTGATTACATGTCATGATTTCAATAAAATAGAAATCAGAACAAGAAATCATAACAGGTAATCACAGCATGAGTTCTATAAGTGAAAATGATGGGCATAAATTCAATCTAACCAAAACTCTCAACAATATTGGTGAAAATAACAGAAGAATGCTGCTGTATTTTTTATATCAGCACCAATACACAAACATAAGTAACATTGTTGATTTCTTGGAAATAACCGAAAGAGGTGTATATTTTATGGTGCGAAGATTAGAAGATGAAGGCATTATAAAAAAAGTTAAAATAAACGAAAATGGCATCAGGGGTGTCTTTTATGGTTTAACACTTTCTGGTGTTTACGAACACTGCAATAATGAACGTATAACAGCAACAGAAGATATGGTTTTTTATGAATCTGAATTTAATTTAAATACGCTAAAACACAATATGTATATACAAAAGTCTCACATCATTCTTAATAATGAGTTTAAAGGCTTTACATTCTACAATGAAAGAACATATCGCGCCTATGGTATCGAATTAAAAAGAAAAGAAAAAAACGAAAGAATACCTGATTGCTTAATCAAATTTAACGATTCAATCATGGCGCTAGAAATTGAAATAACACCTAAATCATTGACAAGGTATAACGCAATTATGATGGACTATTGGAATGATATCAAAAACGATGTGTATCATAGCGTTATATATGCTATACCTAAAAGAATATTCAACTCTTTATCACAAAATATATTAAATGCCGCTGAAAAAGTGGAGCAGAAAATACCATATTCTAAGGGTGATTTTAAAGACAAAATACAGTTTATTGAAATATAAATAAAATGCCAAAAGTGCACTATCAAATTAATGATATTATCAATTGCAAATATTCATCATCAATTTGCATTTTTTTCGTTTTTTTCCATTTTTTTTGCATCGGCTAAAAAATCTCAGCCGCTAGCATGATCTAATACCCTTGTGTTTTAAAAAAAATAAAATAGAGGGTAAATTAAAATGTCAACATTAGTTACATTAACCATTATTTCATTAATCTTTAGTGCGCTTTTTGTCGTAGGGTTTATTTTGCGATTAGCGATGTTTAGGATAGTGCCTGTAATCATTCTAAATTTATTTGCATTAATTGCGTGTTCAACAGCCATCGCAAAATTTGCTTTGTTTATTTCTATGGGGAAGTTTTAAAATGAAAAAGTTATTAAAAGCATCTGCTATTGTTTCCATTAATCTGTTTTTTATTAGTAATTCATTTGCAAATAACCAACTTAATCCAAGCTTTCTTAATGATATTAATGCAATAAACACAGCATATCACAAGCAAACTGAAAGTATAAATTCAAATGATAATAACAGCCATGTCACTTTAAACAATAACCAAAAACAAGCATTAAGTGACGTTGATTTTATAATGAAGCATCAATTACAGCCAGACCAGAAAATGTATGATGATGCTAATAGCATTAAATCAATGACAACAAAGATTGTCAAAGACAATATAAACTCCTTAGCTAAAGGCATTGTACCTAAACAAAAAAAGCTTTATTACTTTATCAGTTTCTCCATGCCTGAGAAGTTAATTAAAGGATACATCAAAGAAGCGATCTGGTCAGGTGGTTCATTGGTGATTAACGGTGTTTTGCCAGAGTATGATAATCTGATTAAATTCATGCATGATAAAGTCAATCCACTGATTAACTACGCAGGCATTCATCCACCCATTGAAATTGACTCGAATAAATTTCAAGAGTATCAAATCACTGAAGTACCAAGCATAGTTTTCTCAATTGCTGACAATGCACAACTGTGTTTTGGCAAAAGAGAATCAAACGGTTATATGAAATGTAACCACATCGATAAAAAACTTTATTGGAAAATGACAGGCACAGTATCTACTTATTATGCGCTTGAATCCTTTGGTGAAAATGGCGCACCTGTTAAAAATTTCATGACACGTTACGCCAAGATGACTGGCGGCATGAATACCTCACAGCACATTAAATCCTATGATGGCGATCTGCGAGACGTACCGCAACCATTGCCAAAAGATTATGTCTTAAAAATGCTAAATGGTATGGGGTTATCTCAGGGTAAAAGCGGCATTATTGGTGCGCCTGATGTTGTCAAACAGTACGAGATGAAACCCGAAGAAAATAAAGAAAAAAATGGGCAGGGTAATCAATGAAAAAGATGAATAAAAAGATGAAAAATAACATAAATAATCATGCATTGAACAATGTTTTTTTATTGATAGGTTTTATCGGTTTTGCTATGAGTTACGCAGATAATCCACAGTGGGATGCAACCAATCAGCAAGGTCAGTCACTAGGCGCCTTACTAGCAGGTCAAGGCGGCAATGTAACAAGCAATGAATCTGGCAATAATATCATGGACTCGATGGGCGTTTCTGCTACCACGGTAGGTAATCAGTCGAGTATGTCACGCGACAATATGGGGGTCGTTGGTTCATTGAGTGCAACCTTTGATTTTACCATTAACGATAGCTGCACCTTTGATCAAAATCGCACGGCTTTGCATGGCACCTATTTTATTATTCCATGTAAGAGTGGTGCAGGCGTTGTCCCTGCATTAATGTGCATTGAGACCTCTAAAAATGGGGTTGATTGTGATCATAAAAGCAATTACAAACAAGTCAATATTCCCATTAATAATAATACAGTGACCGAATACGGTTATCAAATCACAGGGCATTGCAATAATAACAATCATTGTCAGGCTAAAGTCACTCAAAAAAGCCAGACAGTGACGAATGCCGATAGCATCAATAATCAGGCAGCGAACACCGCACAAGATAGTGATATGTACCACATCATTTCAAACGGTTATTTAGGTAAAGATGGTTATAGCAATCATCAGGCTTACATGAAGTCGTTTGGCGATGGTGGCGAAAACAATATCTTTGCTCAATGCAATAAAAAAACGGATGCGATCTTTAGTGACGGTGTTTACTACAACTGTCAAGGTGATGAAAACGATACATTTGATTCTAAGGGAAAATGCATCATTCAAAAGATATGTACTGAATGGAAAATCATCGATCATGAAGAAACATCTTATCAAAACTGTCGATTAGTAGCAGATGATAAAGATCAATTATGCAACAAAGTAACCAAGGTGAGTATTCATACTCGCATTATTCCACCTAAAGATGTACCTTTTAGCGGCACAGGTGGTACAGACTGGCGATCTGAAGCCTATCACTCAGGGGCGCATTTTACGTTTCCAATGACAGGTACGCTTAAATCATTTTCAATAACATCTCACGGCATGTGGGGTGGGCATTTTTGGGTGCATATACCCCCCATTGTTTCAACCATAGATGCAAATTATGGTACAAGAAGTTCTTTTTTTATAAAGCCACAAAACCCGATAGCTTTCTCATATGCAAATTTAAACATACCCGTCACACAAGGTCAGCAAGGTCAGCTATCAGCCGATGGTCGCGAATATGCTTATGTGCCTGATATGACAATTGACTATAACGGTGTTATAGAAATCCCACAAAGGATTGAAAAATACCCCGTTACAACCACAGAAATTCAATGCTAGGAGCGATTATGTTTAAACATTATTTATCTTTTTTACCTTTTCTACCTTTTTTACCTCTTTCATCACTTTTAAGCCTTTCTTTGATAAGCTTAGGGCATGCCGATAATATTCCCGCAGGATGCACCTATAAAAGTGAAGTCTGTATTGAAGGTGCAGGCACAAGAGAAATAGACGGTGTCCCTGTTTATCAAGACTGTTGGAAATGGCAGCAGACTTATAACTGCCCTGATTGGTCACATTACAAAAATAGCTGTGACAATATCACCAACTGCGTTCCTAATGGCAATCCAGTGGTGATAAATCCACATGAAAAGCAGCAGCAATATAAATGCACCTCACATTGGAGTGAGAAAAAATGTGTCAAATATAAAGATAAGAAAACCTGTTCCATTGATACGGACTACGCCAACGGCAATCAAAAGTTCACGCCAACGACAACAGATAACTTTGGCAAAAACATGGCATATATGCAAATGGTTGATGCGATCAATAAAAATATGACAACCGATGATGGTGACTTAAGAATATTTACAGGTGAAGGTGGTAGTTGCAAGCAACCTGAAAAGAGAGGTCCTTTTGCAAAGGACTGTTGCGATATTAATTTATCTGAACATGGCTCATGGTATCAAAATCAATGCGGTGCTATTGACTTAAAAATCGCTATGGCTAGGCGAAATAATCGTGCGCATTATGTCGGTACGTGGTGCAGTATTGATAAAAAAATTATTGGCTGTCTTGAACACCGACAAGGCTACTGTATCTTCCCTGATGAAATGGCTAAGATCATCCAAGAGCAAGGCAGGGAGCAGTTAAACGAATTAGCGGCTAAAGGTTCAGCCTCTCACAATACATTAACCCAGAGCATTCAATGGCAACGTGAAGATCGAACAGCGCACTGGAATAAGTTTAGTGTCAATGGTGTTGATATTGCAGCTTACTCTTATGCCGCTTTCAATAAACAAAATACCATTATCAACACGGCATACACCACACCCATTAAAATTGCCAACAACAGCAGTCAAACGTCAGGAGATGTTACCGTCTCCATGAATTGCAACAATGGCATGTGTAACGTCACAATGGTATCAGGTGGGCAAATGAACAGCATACGTTTTGACCCAACATGTAATCAAACGCCATTAGGCAGATGGGCTGTGGGTGATTCCATGCTATCGCAAAATCAGTGTGTGCCGATTGGCTCAACACCTGTTGGATGGGATGGCTTGACATGGGATAATAACAATCCGTCATTTTGGATGTTTAGCCTTTCTGCGGTGACAAGTAACGCGTTAAGTGGCAGTGAGGTTAATTGGCGCATCAATAACAATCCTGTGATAGGTAAAGGCAGTTGTAGTGATACAGCATGTCTATATGATTTGACGGTTACTGATAGAGGACAGAGTGAGACAGGCACGCTACAGTTTCCATTTAACTGCCAAGAAAATCAGTATAACGTCAATATCAATGGCTATGTGTTTGCACCTAAATGCACACCTAAAAAAAATATTATTGCGATCTGCACTACTGGCAAAGGCTGCGGTGCCCTACCTAATTATGTGCAGCAAAATATGGATAACCTTAACAGTTGGACATTTGTCAGTGTTGACAATCCAACAGCAACACAAAAATTTATTACACGTAATGTTGCAATAGACAAAGGGCAATGTGATGCTTTAGGTAAATGCAGCTATCAAATAACCTCATTAGGTCAAGATGGTTATCAGGATGTCATAGAGACACCAATGACGTTTAATCTATTTTCAGCACCCATCGATAAAAATGGCGTGGCGCATCCTGATTATCGTATATGTGACAGCAAGACTACCTGTGACTATATCAGGACAAATGGTGGGTTTATGTTAAGACCTTATCAATACTCACATGATCAGGCAGTGACAAGCTCAATTAAGGCACTTTACCGTCTATCGCTATCTGATGAGTGGCAAGCGCTAAATATTCCTGTAGTCATTGAAAAAGATCATCCCTTAAAATTGTCAGATAATCCAACATTAAAACTATGGGGAAAGTGTGACATTGTGACCGGATTATGTAACTACACCGTGGCTGAATCCGTAACTATCACGGCAAAATCATGGGGCGACCCAAAACAGCCAGATTGCACGGGCTTTAAGCCAGAAGAATTGCAGTTGATTGATTTTAGTAAAATTGATTTGTCATCATATATTCAGCACATGCAACGCGATTTAACCCAAAAGCAGCAAGATGATTGGAAAAATCAGGCGAGCGGTTCTGTTGATGACTTTAAAAACAAATTCACTAATGGTCAGGATATTAACTACAACCCACCACAAGGTGATCAGGTTGTTAAAATATCACCAAGCTCTGGCACAGGTGGCAGTGAGTATAACCCTTTTGTGGCAACGCTAACTGCTGCAAGTAATTTCCCGAAATACTACCCTTATGGTGTGTGTGGCTTTGATAACCAGAATAAAAACACAAATCCAGTATCAAAAATTGTGATTGACTGGGGTGATGGCAGCCCACAAACAACCTTGACGACAACAACAAACGACCCACAAAAAGGACGCGATAAGGATGGAATCAATAAGTGTGACTATACTGTGCCAATCTTTACAACAGCACACACTTTTCAAGCGCCACCGAATAACCAAACCACTAAGGTACCAGTAACGGTACAGCTTTATACTAAGAATAATGGCATTCAGACAACGGTGGTTACAGTGCAGAATATATATGAAAATGGCGTGGCTGATGATGGTTCAAATGCAGGTGGTCAGGTTAATAATGCCGAGCATGTTAAACTTAATCAGGGAACCAATGGCAAAGTGTTCGATCCGAAAGAAGTGGCAGGGATTCAGACGAATTGGGAGTGATTAGAATAATCAAAGCAGTCTTGCTATGTCTCTAAAACTATTTAAGATTTAAGAGCATTAATTTTATCTAGCATCATTTGTTTACTCGCTTCACCATTTACAGAAAGATTGTCATTTAATTGGTTAATCCCAAGCTTGATAGCATTGTTTAAAGCTGTTTTTTGATTTTGGAATGAATCTTGATTATTCATGACATTTAAACCTTTTGGCAAATATTGCTTATGCCATAGGTTAGTAGAAAATATCATTTGTCATTATTTTTTATCATGCAAATTTCTCGTTTGAATACATGACTAATCAATGTGTAATATTGACTATCATTATTTTTGTAGCTACAATATAGCTACATCAATTTTTCACAAGGATTTCAACATGAGCTTAAAAAATATCACCGTTCGAGCAAGAGTAAATGATGAGCTTAAACATGAGGTTGAACATATATTGTCTGATCTTGGGCTTACTATGTCAGACGCAATCAATGCACTTTTTAAGCAAATAAAGCTAAATCATGGTTTACCGTTTGAGGTTAAAATACCTAATAAACTAACTCAAAAAACCCTAGCCGACAGCCAGAAGGGAGAGAATATAAAAAAATTTAACTCTGTAGATGACCTCTTTAATGATTTGGATAACTAAATATGCTCAGTATTGAGCGTACAAATCGCTTTAAGAAAGACTATAAGCTAATGCAAAAACGCGGTAAGAATCTTGATAAGATAAAGCAAGTTATCATTCAATTAGCTAATGGTCATTCATTAGAAAGAAAATACAAAGATCACCAACTAACAGGAAATTATAAATATGCTAGAGAATGCCATATTGAACCTGACTGGCTGCTCATATATGTTGTTAATGTTGACTTTTTAAGGTTAGAAAGGACTGGTAGTCATGCGGATTTGTTTGGCATGTAAAGAATAATTATTTTCTATTATGTATATTTTCAAGCCTTAGATTGTGCATTGGGTCTAAAAAGGTATCTTCTGAAGTAAAGTTAAAACCATTGTTATCTTTTCTATTTTCTTTCCTATATTTTTCAAGATCAGGAAAACTCAACTCTCCATCAAAAATTTGCCCTAATAGCATAAGCGCAAATGAACTAATGAATATACCAAACAAAACACAGAAAACACCAATCCCTGTATAGTAATGGAAATACACGCCAATCCAGTAAGCAGCTACACCAACACTTAAAGTCAAAGCTAATAAAAACTTAAATGGCTTGCTTATAACTATTTTTCTACAAGTGCTGTCTAGTGTTGATAAAACACCAAAGGTTATGCAATAAGTTGGAAATAGCATTATTGCTCCACTCCAATGATAAAAACTTGATGGCAACGCTAAAAAATCAGGCTGAACAGCAACCGCAGCCCAAAATAATACTAAAAAAGTAATTAGACTAAACTGTACTTTGCGTCTACGACTAATCGCCAACGCTCGGTTTATCTCCGCGAGAGAGTGGTAACCATTTGTCTGATTTGCTATTGACATCACGTGTCCCCTTATCGGTTTCGTCCTTAATTTGTGATTTCATATCTTCTGTTCTCTTGTGTAATTTAGCATATAAATCTTTTGTTTGCGATGATAAATTTTGATTGTTCTGTATTGCATTTTGATTACGCCACATTATTTCTGCTTCACTGTCGCTGTTAAATACTGGCATCACTCCACCACCGTTAGTTGGTTTGCTATAAGTTACGGTGTAAGTATGTGATGCTGTCTGTCCGTAATCACGGCTAACAGAGCGATTGTTTTGATAGGTGCTATTGCTGCTTGTCTTATCTGAGTAGTTTTGAGTTTCTTGAGCAGCATTGGTATTTTCTGCATAATGCTTAAAGCCAAGCCCGACACCAGTCGCCCCAAGCGCTCCTGCTCCAACAGTCGTTAACAATCCTTTCATGCCACCAGACTTACCTGCTGATTCCGCAGCCAATTTAACGTCATCTGCCATGCCTGTTGCTGATTTTGCTGTCGTTTTGGCTACATTGCCCATGGCAAGCTCACCGTCAACAACATTACCAAATGCTTTCGCTCCGTCAGATGCTGCAACTTTCCCTGCACTGCCTGCGATATATTCACCCTCAATTGCTGTATTTCTTGCTAACCCTCTTGTGCTTTTTGCAATCTCAAAACCATTTGATGATAAGGTTGGAAAAGCATCTGATGCCGCTCTTACACCATCATAAACCGCATCATCAGCAACACTCATTGCCTCTTTCCCAAGTCGTGATATACCATACTCAACGCCTAATTTACCTAAACCAAAGGCAGCTTTAGCCAATCCTGCGGCTCCCGCAATATCAAAGGCAACTGGATATAAATCGGTTAATGCTTTTTCTTGTGGCAATTGTTTCTGCTCTTGAGCTGTCAATATATGCGGGGTGATCGGATTGTTTTCGTCAACTTTCTTAAATCTATCCCATAACACCTCACCCCGTTCTTGCTGAGGCATAGCTGAACCATTGCCAGATGGCGGTGCCGACTGTTGTAGACCACTAATCGTATCATTTAAATCCCCCATAATCGTATTAGCCGTTTGCATGTCGCCTTTTTGTTTTGCCAGATCGTATTGCGCCACCATGCCGCCAATCATTGCTTTTTGTGTGTCATCGGCACCTGTCACATTCATTGAAGATAATATATTGCCGCCCATTTCTATACTGCTTTCTTTTGCTTGTGCGACACTTGCTGTGGCTGCTGCCGTAGCCGCAGCAGTTGCAGCAGCACCGCCCGCTAAACTTTTAACCAAATTTGCACTTGCCCCTGCTAAACTATAGCCACCTTTAAGCAACCCACCTAAATCGGCATTTACGCCTAAATTAGTTGAGTTCTGACCGCCATATTGTCCTGTTTTTGTATAATCGTGCTGATTTAAGGCACTTTCTAGCAATGAGCCACCTTGTCCAACACTTTGTGTTTGATTAGAACCACTGCCACCGTGAAATCCACCTGTAAATGTCTCTTGCTGATTGAATGCGGCATTATTGGCTTTATTGACCGCTCCACCTAAGTCATTAGTTAATAAAGGCGTACCCGATGGACTGTCAACATTGACAGGTCTGGCACCCGAGCTAATTGATTGTGACAACGTAGTTTGATCAGCCCTTGTGTTACGTAAACTCAGATTATCGGCTGATGCTGTGCCTGTCGCGGCTTCCGCCCCTGCGGTAGCACCAAAGGTTGCCGAGCCTGTGTGTGACAAGAAAGAGGTAATTGCCATGCTACCACCAAATATGATGCTGACTGCAAATATAGGGGCGACCGTCTCCATATTCTGCGCTGCGGCTAACAGCAATTGCGCTTTTGCTGATATGTAATCGACTGAGTTTAAATTAAAGCCATTCATGTGCGATGAAATCATTTGCAGATCAGTTTGAGTGATACTGCTGCTAATTGCTTGAATCAACACAATCATAATAAAAGTCACTGGCACCCATAACATGAGTAAAAACCAGTTTTTCAGCTTCTGCATGCCAAAGCTACCAACTAATGCAAATAATATAATAATCGGTGAAATGGCATACAGCATGATCTGAATGAGTGAAAATATATAGCCAAAGGTCGAGCGAAACACCGAACTTTGCGTTGACCAACTGGCAATGGTTGCATTTTCAGCCTTGGCAACAGCAAATTCTTGCATCATCACCTGATCGTTGATGCGTCCTGCAACATCACCCTTAATACCTGATAATATCTTCATCAATGCGGACTGCTGCAAATACTGCCCCGCCGTTGGCGAGTAATCTTTGCTACCTATGTTATGCTCAATCACTGCACTAAAAACATCACTGGATAAGCCAGAGGTTGCCTGATACATAAAGTTATTGACCATGCTGTCAGATTGACTGCTAAGGTTTGAACGTATCGCGGTATAAGCTGCTTTACAAGTGACAAACGTGCCTTGTGAGCTTTTGCAACTGGTGTCACCTGTGGATGATTGACGACTGTCACAGTAATTAGCGTCATTGTCTGAACCATAATACAACGTATGCGTTCCCTCACTGGTACCCGCAATGGTAGCGCCCAACATATCAAGCAGTTTAGGCGCATTGTATAAATCCGCTAAATTTGTCTGGTTTTGCGCTATCGCAGGTGGCACACAATCCGTCATCCAATAGCGGATGGATTGCGCTAAGTGATGATCTTGAAGATGATAATTGTTGGCAGCTAAAATAAATTCATTCGATGCCCCCATTGGAATACCCGAAGATGCTAAAAGATTAACAGGTACATCGCTTATGCCTGAATACGCCTGATCAAATGCTTTAGCAAAGTTGTATCCAATAGATGACATAAGCCATGCCGTAGCTGCAACTGCAAAAGGTACATTGTCAACATTTCTGGGTTGGGAACCATTCAAGTTTTGAATGTTGACGGTTACGGTGTTGGTGATTCCTGCTGTACAGAATATTAATGCCAGTAATATATGTTTGCCTAACACATTGATTCTACCGACATTCACCGACATCATTTTAACGATCACAAAAATAAAACCGACCAGTAAGGCTAAAACTGTCGCGCTTTGGTACATGTGGGAATGTGTCATTGATGCCATGCCATTCATCATTGCAAGCATAAGATCAGCATTACCAAAAGCATAAAGATTATAGACCATGTTATCCCTCACTCCTATTATTTGTGCCATTACCTGATGCCGTTAATGCCGATGAGTAGGCAAAGTTATTAGCAAGATTATTCGCTAAGGTTGAACGGTATAAAATAGACTGCACTTGATGCAGTTGTGCCACCCATGCACTTGTTTGCTGTAGTCGCTGTAATGCTTTCGACAAATTATCATTAATTTGCGCCTGTAGATCGAATACCTGCTTTTGGATTCTCTCTGCCGTAATGGTTAACTGTCCGCTAACCTTAGTGCCTTGTGTTCCTGCACGTTTAACATCACCAAATATCTGCTGCTCGATATAAGCAACAGCTAAAGACTGGGCAACATAGGTACTGGCAGCTTGAACAAGACCGACAGCAACATCGGGTGCTATCGCTGCCATATTAATTGCCTGATAAATCGGCATGGGTGATAAACTAATAATTGCCGCGATCTGCTCTTTACTAAAGGATGCTGTCACACTAACGCCACCCGAATAAATCCCCTCTGGCAGCACAACCTTTTGGCTGTTATCCCATGCGTGATTTTGTTGTGTGTTATAAACAGCTTGCATTAAAGCTGCATAAACAACCGCAAAGAAGCCATAATCAACCATTTTAACACCTGAATACACAGAGTCTTTTTGAGCATTGGCATACCACTCAGATGCGAGGATGGCGCGAGGAAATGGCTTGCATCCATCCAAGTCTGTTGTTTCCTTAGCGCACTCCATGATGCTAGTGGTAACGGTATTGATTTTCCCACCCAATACACCAAACATAAAGATATCCGTAAACTGTTTAGGCGTTAATGTTGGTTGGTAAAACTCAGGCTTGGGCTGAGTGTCTGCATTGGTAGCGTTGTAAGTTGTGCCAAAAACAGACTGCAATAACACTTTGTTGTAATCAGATAAACCAGTTAATGCTTTCCATGTTAAATTGCCTGTTGGGGTATCATTTATACGCTGTTTTTTCTGGTCATCTGTGAGACTTGGGTCATTTAACCAACCATGCAAATCTTTTAGCCACTCTGCGGGCTTTTGAACGTACTCGCTATCGGTAATTGATTTTAAAAAGTCGTTCTGACCACCGGCAACACTTTTAGCAATAGCACCGTCTTTTGTTAAGACACTTGATAAAGCATCGCTTGATTTAATGGCTTTATTGACCAGTGCTGCTGCCATCTGACAGCTATTATTAGCAAATTGTGATGCAAGCTGTGCGGCTTTTTGCAAGTCTTTTAAGATGGAATCACAGACAGGACAAAGTGTCTGTAAAGCCACATGAAAAACGTAACCTAATGCAGCGGTAGCAAACTGCTTAAGCATCGCGGTAAATTGTGCCCCTGAAATATAACTAAAACCACCAAAAAAATAAGAAATGCCATTGCATCCTACGCTGAATGTTGGTGCTGAAATATTGATTAAATTGATTTGTGACGCTGGGAATTTGATATAACCACTACCACCCATAAGAAAATTGCGCCCTTGGATCTGATAGTTGGCGGATGACGTGCTATTTACTAATGCGCCAAAAGCATCGTTTAGCTCCCCTGCTTTAGCGCTTTGCGTGCTAAGTGTTAGCGCAAAAAACGTTAACATCAAAAAAAAGATGCGTTTTAAATGATTTACGTTGCATAAATTAGTCATTACTCAACCTCACTTATGCTGCAATGCTTGTGTTAATATTTCCGCCTTGCTTGGCGTATCTAAGGTCGTATGCTCAACGGCAAGCTTGTTCATGCCGTCTTGTGAAAAGTCAGGAGCGTATTGTTTGCGTCCATCCTTAAAACCAGTGACAATGGCATGACGATACGCTCGAACAAAATCAATCATGCGTTCTTTAATGATATCCTCAGTGGTTAATCCGGTTGCAACACGTATCCACTGTTGGGCTTGTGTGGCATCGTCTAATTTAGGCTTTAAATACAAAAACAATGTCGGCACAGTTGACACTTTAAGAATCTCAGCAGGTTTTCTCGTGTCAGGGTCAGTCATGTAACCATCGAAACCATCAAGATGACCTTGATCTAAAGAGGCATTGTAAACTCTTAAGCCTGTTTCCTTGGCAAGACGCTGAATAATGGGTGCCTGAATATGACAATATTTACAATCTGTGCGTGTGTAGTAAACCAAAAAAGAGGATTCTGATAACAGTTTAAAAAATTCTTTTTCTTTATCCCCTTGAATGTTAGCCACCATCAATAAAGCAAACTGGCTCGTTGGGTTCTTCACCATCGGATCAAGCTCTGGGTGTTGTGCAAGATTGTACTTGAACGTATAAGCTGCATTCATGGCATTATTGACTGCCCACCAGTTAAAACGCTGATACTGGTAACTGGCATTAATATCGTTTGGATAGAGTGATGCTTGACGCATAAGCCATGTCATTTGCTGCTGTTCAAATTTATATGTATCTGACAAAGATAGATTTAGCTTAGTTGGGTCAATAAAACCGCATTGTGCTTGCCACTGATTAGGGTTAGCGCAATTAATCTCTTTGGGCTTTTGTGGTGTTTGTGCCACAATCAATTGCGGCTTGATAATGGGCTTTGGCTTCTGTGGCTTTTTAGGCGGTGTAGGCGCATCATCAACAAAGAACCAACCGACCTCGGTGTTTTTATTGATTAAGTTGACGCTGTGGGCATCGATTGTGTTGGATGCATATAAAGCAGATGATTGCAATAATGCGGATAAGACCCCAAACAAAGCCAATGATTTTGAATTGATTTTCATAACTCCCTCGCCCTATGGTTTTAAAAAGTCTAAGACTTTGGCTGCTTGATTTGCTTTATCTGCTTTATCTGCCTTACCTTCGATGCCATCTGTTTGATTCGGTGCTGAATCCATACCACCTAAAACAAGATTCCGTGGTGGCTCAATATTGGGCACATCAACAGGCAAGCCAAGCTTAACTAACACTGCATTGGTGATATCTTCAGCGCCTGAGATAACCGCAGGGGCAACAAAAATAATGCTGTTATTGCCTGCAACAGCTAAAATTGTGGACTTTAAATTTTCAGAGGCTTTGTTGACCTTATCTATCCATTGCTTAGATTCGTTTTCAGTCAGCTTTGACGCGCGCATCGATAACATCATCTCTGCCGTGTGAATGCGTCCTAAATCAACGGTTTTAATACTAGGCAAACTATTGTGATTGCCGCCAAATAAAAAGTAAGCCGTAATGAGTGACACAATAATGCTGATAAAGGCAGTAATGACGTGGTGGTTTAATTGATTTTTATTCGACAACATTTTCTACCCCTTGAATCTTTTGCGCTTGCTGCTTATCTTGAGCCAATCGTGCCTGATAAAAAGCACGTCTATTTTGTTGATTGGTATAAATGACCTTATCCAGTTTGGAGCTTGCCCATAAGTCTAAATCAATGGCACTGTTTGCCATCTCAATAATGGCTTCCTCTCTTGATTTGCCTTTATTGATTTTGGCTTGTATCTCATCTCTTACCGTCCCTGTTGAGCTATAAATATAAGCAGTCACTGGGTCAACAATAAAACGATATAGCCCCTCAGTGTTTAATGAGCGATTAATACAAAAGAACTCAGAATAATCATGTGTTTTTGTAATGGACTTAATCCACGTTAAGTGGTGTTTTTCTAAAGGAATAATGCCTGCATCTGCGGCTTTTTCGACATTTTTTACATTGCTTTTTAAGGCATAAATGCTATTGCAGTTTTGAGCAAATGCAAGCCCTGCTGAATTGCGCTCCATATCGGTAAATGATTGTGTCGCAATCCCAATGCCCGCATTGTATTTACGAAAACGCCTTGATGCAGATTCCATGAAAGCAGAGGTGTTCTCAGAGCGCAAAGAGTCCCAAGCCTCATCAATGATGAGTGTTGTTTTTTTCCGTTTGGTTTCCTCTTTGTTCTGCTTCCAACCCAAATAAACATCATGTGATATGCGAGAAATAATAAAGTTCATGACAACCGTTTGCAGCGTCTGGTCAAACTTTAACTCTTCAAGCTCAAGCACGATATAGTTATTATCAAAGTTTAAATTACACTTACCAACAAACCACTTGGAGTACATACCATAAGCCCACTCGCGCAGATACTCAATCATGTCACCAATACGTCTGTCTTTGTGGTAGCGCTCCTCAATTTTTCCGTCAAAGGCTTGTACAAACCAATCATAAATATCTCTTACCGACATATTGCAACCTAGCTTATGCCAGACATCATCTACAGCGCGTGATAGCACCTTGATCTCATAATTATAAGCCTGCTCAAAACTCTCACCTGATTTGCCCGTTGCAAAGCACATCGATGCAAAGAGGCTCACCATCATTTGCTTACTTTCTAAAAAATCTTTTTCTTCGTAAATCTCACTACAAAAATTAAGGCAAAGGTTAGCTGACTTTTCAAATACAATGTTTTTTCCGCCCATTAAATCGCATGTCTGAAAATACGATAAGCCAATATCGATAATAAATACCTTGCCCCCTGTTGAGCGGGCAGACTTGGCTATTTCGTTGATTAAAAAGGATTTACCTGAGCCAGAGGGTGCTGCCACAATGAAGTTATAATTTTCAACCGAGTCAAAGGTATCTAATAAGGCTAGCTCACCTTTGCGACAAAGTGCTAATAGCCCACCTTCTAAAGGATGTCTGCCACGCCAGTCGCCCTGAACATGAAACAGTGAAGCCGCATTGTAAATATTGCAAGTCGTCCCCCTGCACAATCCTTTTTCAGTGCCATCCATATCGCCATGATAAAATCCGGCATGAGACACTAACCACATCGGCATGCGGATGTCTTTTTCAGGATACAGTCTTAATGATGATTCTTTATAAAGGTTTTCAGCCTTGGCTGTGGCTAGCGCCAATGATTTACGATCTTCATGATAAAGGACAATGCCTGAGAATACTTTAGCAACACCTAATTGCTTGGTGTTGACCTGTTCATCTAAGGCTCTAACGCTATCTCTGATCTCATTTTGATCTTTAGATAGATAGGTCAGCCACTTGCCCTCAATCCAAGAACCACCCTCAAGTCCTGCTAATACTTTACCCTTTATGCTACCTGAAACTTTTTCCTGATTGACTTTTTCAACAATCGTGAATGCTACAAAATTTCCAGGCAAATATTCATTCGCACGATACGTTCTGCCTGTGGCATCACCTGTGTTTGCCATATCATACGGCTCACCTTTGCGCCCATAATCAATCACCGACAACACCTTGCCATAACACTTTTTGTTGGTGTTCTTGTTATGAAACTGGATACTGCCATCATCTAATGCAGCAATATCAACTTCTTTACGTGCCAACTGATTATTTAAAGCGCTATGGTCATATTCTCTTGTGTTAATCTCAGTTTGTGAAACCACAGGGTTTAAACACTCATCAAGCTTTCTAACTACATCAAGTCCTTTTAAGCGTAGTACGCCTATATGTGCTGTTGTTGATAGTGTTTCAATCGCTGTATTTGCCTGATCAATGATATCTTTAAATTGCGTCATGCTCTGTTGGGTAAACTTTCCCTTGGGCGTTTGCAGCTTCACTGCCAAATAGTAACGAATCGTGCGCGGTTTAAACCCACCTACTTTGAGGGGGTTGATCTCACCATTGGCATAAGACAACATAAACTTAGTGCGATAATTGGCAAGCTTGCGATACATTGGCTCATGCGATTTTTTCTGTGAAAAGCAGTAAGAGGACAAATAAAGGGAAACATCATTTGTTGCCTGCTGAAATGAGTAAATAATGGTGCCATCTGGAATGTCATGTGAGCGCAATAACTGGGCGATAGCGTCAGCCGTATCTACACCCGCACGAATGATCGGGCTGACTTCATACATCATCAAATAAGAGCCAAAACGCTCGGCATCATCATCAATCCAAACACCATCCTCGTCAAAGTCTCTGTAAGGAAGAAAAGGCGCTAAAGAATAACGTTCATATAACTTGGTGAAAGCGGATTGCGTTAAACTCTCTGGCTGTTCTTCTGGCGAAATAATATCTAATAGCTTTTCGCCCACTGGCTTCATTGGCTCCAGTGCCTTGCTAAATAACTTTTTAAACATACCTACGCCCCGCCTTGTTCTTTATCTTTTTTATCTTTTTTATCTTTTCTACCGCTTTTGCTACTTTTGCTACTTTTGCTACTTTTGATTATTTTGCTGTCACTAATAGTGCTAACGCCAACATCGCCAGTTTGAAACAAACCACTGAAATTAAAATCAATGACGCTATAAAAAAGTCTTGCTGCTAACGTGTAATTGCTATGCGCTAACAAGTAGCCTGATAAGCCCATATCACGGTATTTTTGTGCCTTTCTATCAACAAAAGACTTAAACAAAAAGCGTTTGAATCGATTGGGGTAAACAAGCGCAATATAGCGTAGCGTCAATTGCTGTAGGTGATATTCAAAGCGTGTCGCTAAATGAATCTGATAAACATTTGTCTGCAAATCCTCTGGCAAAGAGGATAAATAATGATTGAAGTAAGGGAACACCTCCCTTGCCTTGTCAAGCAACTCAGAATCGACTAATTTTAAACGTGACTCAATGCCACTTAATGCATATAAAGCATAAGCAAAGCCATAGCCAACCAATAGGCTGAACACCTTATCCATGCCAATATAAGCTAACATGCCAAAACTGCATGCGAGGATACATAATGGGTAAAAGTATAAATTAATTCGTTGTTTAGCTAATCTACGCAGTAGCTTGTTGTGCAGCTTAATGGTTTTTTGTCGCGCTTTTTTATCTTTTTTACCTTTATTATCTTTTTTATCCAGTGTAAATACATGATGAACAAAGAAAGGCGTATGATAATCTAATGACATCTTAAGCTCCTAATACCGCAGGCGTGAACACCTCATTGTCACCACCAGAATGATAAGACACCGGTACGTCCCAACCGCCCTCTTTTGCTTTCCAAAAAACACTATGCGCATTGACCAAATCCTGTGTGTCTTGATTGACATAAGGCGCAATCCACGTCTTTAAAATCACTGCTTGATGATAAACATATTGACCTTTTTTATCATCAAGGGACGCTTTAAAGTACAAAGGACTTGCTCCGCCTTTATCGCCATATTGATTGACTGGCTGACTGCCTTCACGATTTTGTGCATTTGCCGATGTTGAGCTGCTATGATCAAATACCGAAAAACCATCACCATTTGAATTGCTTGACGCGTTATAGCTGTCTTGAATAGATGAGCAAGCACCTAAACCTTTTTGTGTATCACTTAATGGACAGCGATCCACTGAAGCACAGCCTGATAACAGTAAACCTGATAGTGTCATTGCGGATAATACGATTTTTTTATGATTTGTTTTAAAATGCTGAATTGCTGTTATATTCATGCTTCACCCTTAACTGCTTGAGCATTATTGCCGATAAGTTTTCCTGTCTTTAAATCCATCACCGCACCAATCACAAGATATCGCCTATCTTTAGTGATCAATAAATGCTTATCGTTTGCCGTGGTTAGGCGATATAAATGATTTAATGATAAGTTGGTGTCAGTAATGGCAGTAATCGCTGTACTTGGAATCGCTTGCTGAAAATAAGCTATATCAACCATTGGTTCTGCTTTGGCTGTATCTGTTTTATTAGCTTGGGTTTTACTTTGGCTTAACTTCTGGTTAGTTATAAATAAGCTTAAAAGCAAAATAAAAACAGTAACTACTGCCAGCGCGATAATCTCAGATTTTCTCATAAGCTCTCTCCAAAATGCTTTGCTGCATTGCCTGTTTGCTCTAAGGCGTGATTGACGGCTTGTGATAGCTCTTCTGGTGCTTTAGAAACACTATTGGCTAATGCGTTATTACCCTGATTTCCAATGAGACCGTGAGCGTTGTTGATCGTTGAATTTGATGAAGTTGGCACTGTCGTTGGTTTTACCTCAACATCTTGTGGCTTGGCAATCTCAACAGGTGCTGTCATTTTAATCTTGGTATCTTGGCGATTAACCCAGTGCAACGGTTTGGTTTGACTGATAATGATGGTTGCAATTCTACCTGTATTGATCGTGATGTATGGTTGCATACTGTTTAACTTATCAATAAAGAATTTAGATAATTGACCTAAGCCAGAAGCAGCAGCATTACCAATGCCAGAATCAACCGCAGCTTGCCCACTTAACACTGAGTAAGCCCCCTGTGCGCCATTGTACGTTGTCCCCTGAGAGCTTGCCGCAACACTGGCAATTCCTGAGAAAACACCCGCAATTGTCGCAAGCCATGCTTTATAGGCTTGGTTTTCATGAAGCTCACCCTTAATGCCGACTTTAGCATCACTATCCATGACCTGTGCGACTAAATTATCAGACACCATCATCACACCTTGCTTGCCAACACAACTGATTTGATGCAGCTTGATATAGACACGCTTTTCACTATAACCACCATAGCCTGCACCCATACCAGTGCAACCTTTTAGGTTATATCTAAAGCCATTAGGCATCACAAAATCAGATAGTATCTTAACAAATACTGGCTTAGGCTGACCTTGAGCTGAAACACCCGCAGGAAAATCACCACCATTAATCAAGGATACTTTAGCCCAAGAACCTAAAGGCAAAGCCCCTGCGTTGGGATTTTCTTTATATATAATATCGCTTTTAGCTTTTTTACTTTGAGGTGATTCATAGCCAATCATACCCTCATCAACGCGAGCAAAATCCACGCTGTTTGAGATTGTTTGATCTGGGTTTGCAATTGTCTTTGCACTGCCACCTTGGAGATTATCTTTGCCATAGTTATTATAGGCATTATTAAGTGATGGATTTTTAATATCACCCTGCTCACCTTTTTCATAACGTACGGTTGTTTTATCCTGTGATGTGTTTTGTGCCGCTTGCTCTTTTTTTTCTTGATCATCTTTAATCGATGCAATGCGCTTGTTAAGTCCATCAATGCGACCATCGAGATTTTTTAAAGTGCGTGTAATCTCGCCCAGTTTATCTGTTGTCGCTTTAGATGATTGCTGCTGTGCCTGCGCTAACGCATCAACTTGATGCTGTGCTTTGCCCATCCATTGTTGCTCAAGCGGAATATCAACCGTTGCATTGATCTTTTTAGGTTTAGGTGTTGTCACCTCTGGTTGGCTTTCATGAATCGCAATCACTACAATAATAAAAGCCGCAATGCCTGTGAAAAATATAATCTTCAAATGGCGATTACGTTTAGTCGCATTATCTAGACTTGATTTAATATCACCATCTTGATTTTTAAACATAAAACTAAGTAGCTTTGAGCGCTTTAAACGGGATTTGAAACTATCATTAAATTTAGGCATGACTAAACTCCCTCACCAGTAACAGGTGAAAATGCTTGCGTATCTTCATCATCAAAAGATTGCGATTTTTCTTTCTGCAATAGAATCATTAAGCCACCGCACTCACCTTGATGGGTGAACGTATCCTTGGTCAAGGTAATGGCGCTAATATGTGATTTAGACTGATAAAAATCTGAAGGCTGTAAATATAAAACGTCTGTTTTGGCGCATATCGTCCAAGTACGCATAACATATTGCGTACTGCTGTATTGATTATAGTTTGATAGTTCAAAACGATGATCTGGACTATAAGGGTGATCAATATGCTCATCAAGCACCCAGTATTCTTTACCTTTTTTATTTGGCACATTGCTGATAACGCCATGATCAGTAAATTGCAAAAACGCCTTAGTCATATTGATTTGTAGTTGGTCATATGTGCTTAATGTGCCATAGGTGTTTTTGGTTTCAGTCGCACCTGTGATATAGCTTGGAATGGTAATCACTTTGCCATCTTCAGAACTCAAATAAAAAGTTAATGATACTGGCGCGTGATCATTCTTGAATGACACCATGAACTGGACTTTTTGATAACTTAAAGCACTTCCTTTAACGCTAAAATTTAAAGTACGTTGATCATTTAGAATTTTAAAATTAATGTTACGCTGATTTGACGGCTGATAAATACTGGCAATAGCCACCGGAAAATACAGTGAATTAACTTGTGAGGATGAGATAATGTTTTTAGATAACGGATCATACGTGTAGCGATTATCGCGATCAAAGGCACCGTGGGTAATTTCAAAGCTTTGGCTGTCATTAAAGCTTACATCTGTTTTATATTGGTCGCCTTTTAATACCTGCTGCTCTGGCATTGTTTGATCGTTTCTGTTGCCTTTGTTATCTTTGCGATCTTCTTTATTTCCTTTGTCTCCTTTTTCTTGCTCAGTGACGCTATCTGTATGCCCTGATTTAACCTGCTCTGGAGTAATCGTCTTAACCGTCAAATAATCTGGTTTAGGGGCTGCAAAAGCACTTGATGATAGCGCAGATAAAATAGCCAACAATAAAGCAGAACGCTTGATTGTATTGCTTGATTTACTTAATTTACTTAATTTACTTGGGTTAAACAAAGTTAATGTGTTATTTCTGCGCTTCATAAGTCCACTCCCAACTATCTATATAAACTGCCATGCTGTTGATCTTGTAGGTAATATCAAGTGTCAACTTACCTTGTGATACTTGATGACCGGATGAGTAAGTAATGCGCTCACCTGTTAAATGCACCACATTACCTGTCACGCTTGGGGTGTTGGCAAAAAAGCTGTAACTGCCGCCTGCATTTTGTAGTTGCTTAACACGTTGTAAAAGCTTGGGTTGTTCCTGACCGTAAAGGCTTGGCGTTAAGCGCTTTAAAAACACATCCATCTGATAAGCAGCGTTCGACCCTGTGATGTTAAAAAATAACCATGCATCACCCAGTGCAATATCCATTAAATACTGTGGTGTAATCTCTTTGGTGGTTAACTCATAATTGCCACTTGAGAACTGCGGCACCATAACAACAGAATGCGAAGAAGATACGTGCATCAAGGTACATGATTGCAGTATCGCAAAAATAATAAGAACCCATATCCAACGCTTTTGGCGGATAAGGGCAGCCTTTTGTTTGTCGAGTTGACCAATGAACTTTGCCATTTTTAAACCTTTTGTTTTAGCTATCTATTAACCTGATAACTTAATTATCAAACCGTGTTTTATTGCTCTCTGGAAAACGTGACAGTGCATTTTTTCCTTTCCAAAAACCAAATCGCCAACGTAAATGTAATGTCGTTCCACGTGCTTTGTTTTTATGCGCTGTTTTTTTGATAATCACAAGGCAAGCAATAAATACGCCAAGACCTAATAGTGCCCAGAATCCTTTGAAACAAAGAACAACAATAAACCCAAGACACAATGACGCTCCAATTTCAGCAAGTGTGAATCCAGCAATACGCATTGGCTCGTCAAAGCCTTGATTAAAAACAAAGCGCGTCTGTTCTTCCATTATGCCAATGCCCACATTGCCAAATGTGAAACACCTAAACTAGCACCTGCGATTTTGGCATATACAGTTGGTCCTACCTGAATAGCAAGTGCAACAACTAAGCCTGAAGCCACGGCAATTGCCTTACCTTGTTGAATTGATATTGCTGTAACAATGCCAATCAAAAATGCGCCTAGCGCCATCAAAGTGCCCAAGCCACCACTTATCCAACTGGTAATTACTGAAACAGTTGACCCCCATGTTGAATCTGTTTTGGCATCATCTAATGACTGCGCCATTAAAACACCATAAGTTGCAACGATTGACCAAAACGCCACAGGTATTACCTTATAGGCTTTATCTAATAGACCTTTTAATGTATTCATTTTTTATTACCTCACACTTGATTTTTTATTGTTTTGTATTTTGATTTTTTCAACGTCTTTTAAAGTCATAAAAAGGGTAAAACTGGCACTCGGATAAATTGGCTAAAATCTCAATATTGCTTTTTGCGTTTAACCGCATGCGTAATGACTTTAAATAATGATTAATGCTTGATTTTGGGAGACCTGTTATATCAGAAATATCAGCACCTGAGCCTATCCCTCTTTTGAGATAACCAATGAGGCGTATATCAATGTCTTTGAGTTCAATCGCAGCACCTTGGTAAATGCAGACGTGATCACAAAAGCTATTAATTGAGGTGGTTAAAAACTCCTGATATTCCATCATCTTCACCCTTGCGTTTTATGCTTTAGCTTTAGCTGACAAAAAAGTTTCAATACGATAGTGATGTTTATAAGGTGAGTTTTTATCAGCATTGGCTTCTTTTACAACAACCGCCATGCCTGTTTGACCAATCAAAGCATCTAAATCAACTTCACCTGATTCAAACTCTTCTGTTAATCCAAGCGCATCACCTAACTCATAAAATTTCCAAATGGCGTTCTCGGTTAACACAAAATTATCAAAACACGTTTTAGTGACACCGTTTTCATCTTCTAACTCAAATCGCATCGCAATCATTGGGTTTTTACTGGTTTTAGACTCTGTTTGCTCATAAGAGGTAACTGAAAACATCACCTCTCCTTCTTTGAAGCTTTGGGGTCTCTCTCTTCTTCCGAGTAGTGACAGTACATTAGACATTTTGGTTTTCTCCTACGTTATTATTAAGCGTCTACGCTGATAGTTCACTCTTATAAATTTTTGATTTAATCGCGCTTGTGAATATAAAAAGCACCGTTAAAAAAATGACAACAACAAGAACGATCTCAGTGATCTTGTACCATTCTTTAGGTAATAAAGTTGACATTAACTTTAACTTCGCACCAACCTCTTTCATGCTTTCGCTGTTTGACAAAATGTTGATATAAACAAAACAATACATAAAGGCATTAATGGCAGCCGTAATGCCGATAATCTCGATTAAAATGATAAGAATTTTTGCAATATTTTTTTTCATCTTAGTTTTCCTTTTAATATTGTTTAACTTTACTTATGACGGTAACAATACCTTTGTCCTGTTTGCGAAACTTATCAGATAAGTTTTTAATGGTTTGTGATGGTTTATATTCATCTTTAACAACAATGAAACCCTTCTTATCGCTATCACTTTTATAATCTTTAAAACTGCTTGTTGTGATATTAATGCAATTGGTATACCTTCTACATTTTTCATGGGCTTGAAGCACCGCTTTTTTTGTATCTTCTTCTATCATTTTCTAACCTGTTTTGTTGTATAAATACTCAATTTTATAAACTCAAACCAAAAAGAACCCTACCCATCTGAAACGAGATTAGGTTGATTTTGCCTTCAATTACTTAGTTGTTAGTTTTGTCCCCTCAAAAACTGGTATTCCAACACCACTATTTTGCTGTGATAATCCGTCTAAAATTCCAATCGCCATTGCTCTTAATTCATCTGGGCTAAGTTTGCTTAAAACTTCTTTTTCAGTTGATGCCTTTACTGTGCAATTACCAGTGATGCATGAATTGTTATTTAAATCATTTTTAATCTGATTGAGTGAATCAGATATTGCCAGTAGCGTCGTCAAAATTGCTTGATTGATTGCTTGGTTTTGGGTGTCTTTTAATACCTCATATGAGAATGGTTTTTTTGATTTTAAAGAATCATTAAATGCATAAGTTATCGCTGAATTTCTTAACGCTTTTTTGAATTCTATACTTTCATCACTTTTGGCACTTGCATACATCATTAAATTAGCCATTCTTGCATAGTCGTCATATTGCTTTGATGTGAAGCTTGAACCTGTCTTTTGGGCTTGTTTTATTGAATCAACTAGGCTGTTATTATCAATATCTTTTAATCTTGATTGCGCATCATTTGCTAACTTTAAGTAATAATTACTAACCTCTTTTAGACCATCGTCAGATGCATTTTTGTCAGATATCGTTGCTAAATAATCATAGAATAAATTCTCATTATTGATATTGTCAGATTTATGCGTGAAATCATAACAATTTAACGCTTGATTAGCAGTTATATTACCATCAACCACAACCACTCTATGCTTGTTCGCAATATTGATTAGTTCATCTTGTGATGGATGAGAAACCTTCTCAGCATGCGCAGCAATAAAGCCGAATGTTAGTGCGACTGTAGCTGTTAGTTTAATTAGCGTTTTAATCTTCAATTTACCTCTCCTTTTAATAACGTTGGGCTATGACCACTGACGACTTAAAAAATTAAAATTATTCAAAGACTTTGACCTTATGTGTGACCAAAGTTCTTTAAGTTGAATACGCTCTTTTTCCTCTTTTTGAATTCGTGTCTTAGCTAGCATTTTTCCAACCTCACCACGTGCAATAACGACATCGGCACGTTCAGCCCATTTCTTCACTGTTGCCACTTTACAACCTGTCATTTCAGATATTGTTGCAAGTGTTAAGCCATTATTGGCAAAGTCTTTTAAAACTTCGTCATAAGGCTTGCTATGCTTGCGCTCTAGTATGCATTTGAAGCTGTCGCTGTATTGGTTTGCCATTGGTTACGCCTTTTTAGTCTTATTTTGTTGCTGCTTGAAAACGCCAACGCCTGAGTCACTGTAACCGAAACATACCGCTCTATCTTTACGCATATACTCGCCAATTAACCCGTAAAGGTCGCGTTTCTTGGTT
>NZ_JBXTEF010000080.1:0-5419 GCF_057495195.1 Cysteiniphilum sp.
CCCACCCATTCACCATAAAAAGCAGCTTCCATAACAACGCTTTTGGAAGTTACTATTGATTGTAAAGCCAATCCACTTTTTGATAACTGATCTAATAATTGTTCACTTAAACGGTGGCGCTTTTGATATTTAGAAGCTAGCAACTTGAAAGGTTTTCCGCTCATTTTAGGTAACTCAATAGCACTAGATAAATTGTTTTGATCTAAAAAGCTTGGTGAGCATGGTAATATAATTAAATCTGATAATAATATAGCTTTAAATGCGGCTTGCATATAATTTGGCGGGGTATCTAGAATTATAAAGTCATATTGATTCTTTAATTCCTGAATGTGATTACTTGGAGTTTCATCAAATAATGGCATAACAAATTTAATTCCTTTTTCCCTATCACCTCCTTGTTTTGACCATTCTATAGCGTCTGGTTTATCTTTATCCATATCGCAAACAATTGCTTTATAGCCAAGTTCTATTAACGCCCCTGCTAAATTAATCGCTGTGGTTGTTTTACAACTTCCACCTTTAGATTGACTTATTCCAATAACTTTACCCATGTAAGTTCTCCATAAATTGTCTAGGCACGAAACATTATCACACAACACTGTTGAATATTCAACAATTATTGTCTAGTAGTCACGCGCGTGACTAAAGCCAGTTTAAACTAAATCCGCAATAGCAACTTTCAACATAGTAATTTCTTTCTCAACCAGTCCTTTAGCTTTTCCGCTTACTTCCTCAAGCTCAGTTTTCTTAGCTTCTAATTCTGCCTTAAGCTTTGCAATCCTTTCTTCCTTGGTTGCAACTTCTAGTTCTTCAACTAAAGACTTAATTTTACTGTAGTTTAAAATATCGCCTTTAAATCTTAGTGTGAGATAATAAGGTGACATACTTTCTAAATCTTCATATTGAGCCACAACATCCTTTAAGCATCTAAGCATATCGATCTCTAATTCATCAGTTAGCTTTTCGTTGGCTTCATGCTTTGCAAGTAAAACAAGTATTTGCTGCTCATTGTTATTGATATAGGTATCAAAACCATTAAATCGTTCAATTTCTTGAGCTTTACGATCTTGCGCCAATTCTTCTGCAAAATTCATTGCTGCCTTAATTTCTTTTGAGCTTTTATTATTGGCAGAGCTTTCAATACAAGATACCAGATAGCCGCTAATATTTTTAATGTCTCTGCCTTTTTGAATCTCACCTAATAATTTTTCAATGCCAAGCTTGCAGGCATCTTCTCCATAACCTCTAACATACTCTAATGCTTTATTTCTTGGTATACCATAAGATTGAAGTTGCGCTGATATAATCATTTCTTGGTCATTTAAATCAAAATTAAGTGGCTCATCTGGCTTTTGGTGCTCTATTTCTTGAGTTTGGCTTTTTGGTTGATCTATTTGTTTGTTTGTATCTTTTTTCTGAGAAAATTTGAGGGTTATGTCGGTGAAGCGTTTGCCTGTTTTGTGGAGTTCGTAATTAAAAGATATGTCACTAAAGTTATTTAGATCACTCTTGATAACATCTAAAACCTTTGCTCTAAATGTTTGGAAGCTCCTGTATTTATCTAATAAATTCATTTTATCCTTAAACTCATCAACTCCTATTTGAATTGAGTTTTTCCTATAGGCACTCATTAAATGCTTTAATGATATATAAAGTCTAATTGCATTATGGTTTTTTATGTTTGCAACATATTTAAAATCAATTTTTGCATAGGTCACGAATGCGACAATCCTGTCTAAAATCTTTCTGTTTATTTCAATATATAATTCACCCGTTTTATTTAAATAGCTAAGTTCAGTAAACCATGTATACGAAGAACCTGAATCGCCATCTTTTAGATTCAATGGGTGGGGTGTTTCAATGGTTTTAGATTTTAATGACCTTCTAACCTTGTTTATTTCTCTTGCTAAATGTTCACCTCTAACCCTTGTAACTTCCTGAAATTCCTCTCTACTAATTATATATTCATTAGGAATATCTTTTATATACTCTTTTAAATGAGATGGTATGTCTGTAACTTCAAGCTTAGGTAAATACACCCCATACTGAGAGATTTTAGAAAACAATAGTAATATTACTTTCACTTCGTTTGTAGTCCATGTGTGTTCTGACTTCAAATCAGCAAATACGCCAGAAACTAAAAAACTTTTATCCACTAATTTATCTGCCATTCAATATCCTTTAAATATAATATTACCATTAAAAAACATTAAAGCAACTTATTTTTATTAGTTGCTTTATCTCACCATTTAGTTGCTTTATCTCACCATTTGGTTGCTTTATCTAATATATTTTCTACTAATATTCAAATAATATACCTTATATAAACCCTTATATAATATGGCATATCGGGAATAACAACTAAAGTTAATTAGTTAACTTTTTAACTAAGATTATTTTTTATTCAATAATTTACAATCTATCTAATAGATTAAATAAAATAATAGATCTAATCTATCTAAGATGAGATTGATTGATTTTTAAAATTGATGTTATTATCTATAGGTCAATAAGAAAAAGGATTTAAGATGAGTCGAATAACCTACATATACCCTCTTTTATTTATTATGGCAGGTTACTGTGCTTCAATGCTAACCTACTACTCACAAACTATTTCTGTAATCGGTTATATGACAATAGGAATTGGAATCTTGTATTTAGCTATGATTATGCTATATGATTTTGTGGAGTCTTTTTTAAAGACCTTTAAAAATAGCACTTCAAAAAAGTATGCGATATTATTGTTATATGTGATTTTGTTTATTGGACTGGGGGTTGTTGTTTTAAACAAGAATTACTTGATACATCAATTAGTTAATTTACTATCGTTAGTTTGATACTTTACATTTATGAAGAATGCTAATATCAATGGGATTATAAACATCATAGGAAGTATTGAAAAAGCATAACTAAAATCACTTGCAGTATACGCCCCAGCGCCATTTAGATGATGGCTTGCATGATTATCAATTAATATACCAACAACAGGATCAAGTATTGCGCTACTCAACATAACCGCCATGTTGTTAACAGCTGTCATAATTCCTATATTTTCTTTCTTGATTAATCGACCCAAAACAGCAAAACTCAGTGCTTGACCTGATGCGCTTGTGCCATAGATGAAAAATACTATAGGCAATAACCATAGTGGTAATGTGACGTAACCGAACAGGGAAAATGAAAATATTAATCCTAACGCAGTAAATATAATAAGTGGTATACGATAAGATTTTAAAAAATTAGTCATTATACCAATTAGAATACTACCAATACCAACTCCAAGCCAAGTAATTGAAACATATCCTGCTGCCGTTTCAGTTGTTAGATGATATTGCAAAGCTATAGCAGACGTTCCCCAAAGTCCTGCGAACAATTGGACAGGTGTCCAGATGAAAAACGCAAAGCTTATGCAAATCCATACTTGAGGCTTTTTGAATGTATCTTTTAAGCTTTTAATTTGGGTTATGAAATTATTATTAGCTTCATTAACCTTTGAATTTGGCAATTTCCATGCAACTAGAATAACTACAACTAAGCCAATTATAGCAATAATAACTGAAGTCATTCTCCAACCAATATTATTAACCATTGATGCAACAGGATAACCTGAGATCATATCCCCTATATTTCCTGAAAATTGAACTACACCAATTAAAACAGGTGCTGCTGCGATAGGAAAATAGCGCAAAACTGCACCAAACCCAACAATAGTAGATGCTGCTGCAAAAGAACCTATAACTGCTCTTGATATAGATGCTGATTCAATACTATGACTCATGCTAAAGGCGATCAAACCTATAGAACAGATAGACAAAGCTAAAATAAATAGCCTTTTTAAGCCAATTGTATCCATTAATATGCCAGTTGGTATTTGCATAAGTACGTAAGCATACAAATAGCTACCTGAAACAATACCTATCCCTGTTGCATTAGTTCTTAGATCATTCATCAACGGAGTAACCATGCTTTGGATAGAGCTGCGTATTAATGGATCAAAACCATAAAAAAATGCTACAATTAGCACAATATAGACTAATAATTTTCTATTTGATGGATCAATTTTCACCTAAAAAACCTATTACATTATTTCAAACTGCAAAAAAGTCTAGCTTACACGAAACATCTGATCAATTAATATCAGACTTTGAATCTGTTTATTGCGAGGATGAACTGATAAATTCAATTACTGATATGATTGTTGTAAAAGATCTAAATAGCCGATTAATAAAATGCAATAGGGCGCTTAGCATGAATGCAGGGTTAAGTAATCCTAGAGATATTTATATGAAAACAGATTTAGACATGATCTGGAGTGATGGCAATTTAACTCCATCATTTTTAACTAAAGATAAAATGATAAACAGTGGAATTTCACAATTAAATATAGGTCGATATAAATACAAGTCTGGATATAAAACCCTATTAATTAAGAGGTTTCCAGTTTATAAAAATGGATTTATTATATCCAATATAACTATATTACATGAGATATTTGAAGTAACTACACAAAAAATCATAGATCAGGCATATGTAATGGGAGTTACGTTAGATGACGAACTCATTATTGATAAAATAGAACATCAATTTTCAAGGAAAGATCAATTAGAGCAATATAATTTAACAGTAAAGGAAAAAGAGGTTTTATTTTGGTTTACAAGGTTAGATTCAGCTAAAGCCGTTGCTTTAAAGATGTATAAATCTCACCACACAATTTACGATACTATAGAGCGGCTCAAAAAAAAGCTTAAGGTAAATAACAATAATCAGCTTAGGGAAAAAGTTTTTGATACAGGCTTGATATATGAACTGCTAAATTTATGAAAATACCCGAAAAGTTCGGGTATGTAAAAAAAATCAACTTGTTATAATTTTAACCAAGAGAGTGGAGCTATAACAGGATGGTTTATGATGATGTTATACTATTTTAATGAAGATAGTACCGATTCTGCATTTGCGATAATGTCACGCAACTTTGTAGCATTGCTAGAATCTTCTTTGTCTATACAATATTCAATCATATTAATAATTTCAGCATTCATTGATCTTTTTGTATCAATAGTTCGTTGTCTAAGTTTATCTGCTAATTTCTCAGGTATTCTCAGTGTTAACTGGTATTCAAGCTTCATACATATTCTCAAAAATAAAATAATTTTAATGATAAAAGAGTTGAAAAGATAGAAACTATTAGATAGGATGGTTTTAGATCGAACGAATCATAATGATTCGCAAATAAAGTGGGGGCAGTCCATAGCCGCTACGGCGGTTCTGGATGAAACCACAAATAAAGGAACAAACAAAGGGCGAGGTGGATTGCCGTTATTGCAACGGCATGAAGCTTAGTAAAAAAGTTAACTTAATAATAAGTTAATCAAACATACAACAACACAAGAGGCGATAGCGGATTGCCACTGTTAAGGTG
>NZ_JBXTEF010000081.1:0-36396 GCF_057495195.1 Cysteiniphilum sp.
ACAGTGGTATTTAAGTAACCTTCAATTAATTACTGGAGTTACAAAAAACTATGATTTTATAAACACCCCGTCAGCCTTTGGCTGCCACCCCTCTTGCAAAGGAGGGGAATTGGGCAACGGTGATTTTAATTCCCCTCTTTGCAAGAGGGGTGCCGAGTTTAAGAGGCGGGGTGTTGAAATAGCAAAAGTTCGTAAGTCCAGTCATAAAAACACATTTGCACATGTATGCCATAGATAATACATCTATGAAATAGCTTGCTTTCAACCTGAAACTTTATCATAAGTGCGAGCTTCAATGCGAAATATCAGTAGCTAACTCAAATGGTTACTATGAAGCTCATAATTTATCTGTAAAGCACATTAGTGCAAGGAAATCAAATCAACAATTAAAGGAGTAAATAAGTATGACTACCATGTTAAAACGAACTAAAGCAATTGGTGCAGTAGCTTTTACACTAATTTTATGCGCATGCAAAGATAGCAACCAAAAAAATGGGATTATTTTGCCGTTTTACCCTCAAGAAAACGAACAAAAATCGCTATATCATGACCAGACAGACAAAACCACTACTAAGCTAACAGCGCATCATCAAACTAATGATAATGGCCCTAGCATTATATTAGGTAATACAACAACCAATGAAAGCATAGTCATTCTTGCACCACAGATCACTAATGAGAATGAGAATGAGAATGAGAATGTAATAGGCAACGAACCAGAATCACAGATCACTAACAGCAATGAAAATGTAATAGGCAATGCGTCAGGGATTACTAGCATCAATGAAGAAATCCCAAATCAATTACATATAGATCATGTTGAACCGATCCAAAGTTCCCTACCCCCATCTGAATATAATCAATCTGAGCTACCAGCAGATAGAGATAGTCAAACGCACTATACGCTAAATATTGCCTTGCCTAACTCTGAAGTTGAATCTGATGAGCTTGAGTTGCTTCCGGCGCTTAATGACGATCTGTCGGCATTTTATTCGATTACCAACGACAAAAATACAGATATTCGTTCTTTTTTAGAAGGTAGCGCCGAAGAAGAAATATCCGAAATAGTATGCTTATTAGATAATCATACTATTTGCTTTAACGCGCAGGAACTTCCTCTTCACCTACCAAGTAACAATTACCACCGTCTTGATACCGATGACTATCAACAAAACGTAAATATCATTAATGCTTACAGTCTAACCTATTTAAATAATAGCCCAAATATTGATATCCCTAGCTTGCCACTTAGCTCAGCTCACATATTTTTAGTCCAAGGTTTCTTACAGGAAAAGAACATCTTATTAGCTGTTTTTAAAGGCATGGGTTTATCTTTGCATAATCCAAATATGAACAATGAAAAAACATTCGCATTTTTAAAACTTTTACTACATACATTATATGCTGAATTTGCTAACACTCTTCATAATAAGCAAGGGCTTGATCTATCTGAAATCATCAACCATATAAAAAATAGTAGCTTATCACATAAATTATCAATAAAGGCTAACAATGCTTGTGAGCTAGCTATTGTGGAAAGTAGCTTAAATCCTTTTTGGCAAAACCAATTGTCGCAAAGGATGGGTGAGAACCAAATAAATACCTTAGCATCTGAATATGAGATTGTTACTTCTAAAGCCTATGAAACATCAGAAGACTTCTACTTGATCAGCACAGATTCATTAGATCAAGGAGAAATATCTAGTTTATCCTCTGAAGATAATTTAGACACATCATTCATGTTATAGCTATACAACTACATACATCTTAAATCTACAAACTACATACAAAGCATAGCTCACACTCATCAGAGCCCATAAACTCATTTCCAAGCAATAATAAAATTGGATTAATCATGAAGCTAATAATGCGTGTATCTCTTTTTGTTTGTCTTACAGTCGCCTGCATTCCATTATTAAATGCAAGTATTGCTGTAGATTCACTGTATGACATCTGGGGCTCAGATAAGGATACGTTTGTCAAAACGGTATACAACGATAGTAGCGACAAAACAGCCTACGTCAAACTTGAGTTAAGTCATATTGATATCGATGGTGTGGGTAACAAAAGTGAGCGTTTCCTTAACGCAAAAGAAATGTCCCAATCCGTTTTTATGACACCAGCGAGACTCATCATCCCACCAAAACAAAGTCGTTATATACGCTTTCGTTTGCCACAAGGTCGCAGTGATCAAAAAGCTGAGCTGTATAAGATCGCAATCACCCCCGTAACACCCGAGAAAGGCGATGGTTTCGGGTTATCAGAAAAACAACTAAAGGAAGTCAAAGAAATATCGGCTGGGGTCACCATCAATATTGCGTATGTTAGTCAGTTGATTGTGCAGCCAACAAACTCAACATTCAACACCCAAATATTCGATCAAAAAGAACATGTTGTTATTACTAATCTAGGCAATGACTTAGTCAAAATCGACATACAACAGCGTTGTAAAAGCGGTACTGATCCTAAAATCAGCGGCTGTACTAATGGGTACAAACGCCAAGAGTTACGGATTATGCCTAATGATCGACGTGAAATTAATAAAGAGCATGCCACTGAAATAACCTTTGATGTTACAGAAGGTAATAGCAAACCATTCAGTCGGACGATTAAAGTGTGATTGTAAGGCAGGATTAAATCTTGCATCGAAAGATAGAAAGGAGGTTCAGAAAATATATAAACAAGCATAATGATTAAGGGGGATATAAATATGTCAGCATAAAATCAAATCAAATCAAATCAAATTAAGTTAAATTAAACATTTGACTAAAATGGGGAAAAATATGAAAAAACTAACGAAAAGAATCTTAACTGGATTAACTGCTGCTTCAATTGTTAGCGTTGCTGTGTTGCCGACTTCAACCATGGCAATTGGCCATGACTTCAATTTACAGCTACAAACAACAATTACACAACCAATAGTAACAGGCGCATTGTTCGGAAATGAAGTTGTTGTTGCTGCCGACCCAACAGCCATAATTGACCTTGGAAGTGCTAACCCTGGCACTATCAACAGTAGAGAGATTGAGCACGACTTCATACAGAATACATCAGGGACAGCTCACCACTTGGATATTACAATAGACGGTGACTCTAGACTTAAAAGAGATGGTTCTAATGACTATATAGACGTTACGTTTGCTATTGAGGGAACTGATCTTTCAAGTGCAAGTCCTATTAACGATCTAGAAATACCGGCTAATGGAACATTTAGCCTTACTCTCAAAGAGATTGATACAAGCGCAACGGTTCCTGGAGATTATCGTGGCAACCTCGTCATTCGAGTTTCTGAACACTAATAAATCTTAATTCTACTAGGAGAACAATCATCGATTAGATAACTGCAACTAATCACATATTGATAACTACACATTATCATTATTATCAGCTTGGGATTAAATCTGATGATCATTCTACGAAATTCAATTGAGTGTTTAGTTAGATGAAGTACGCATTTTGTGGCATATGGCTTCAGCTAAATAAATATCCAACCATCATTTGAGTCAACCCCTAAAACAAAATAGGTAAACACAAAAAGTGAAAACACGCTACCAATTGATAACACTCGCTTTATGGCAACTATTTGTACTAGAGCTAAGCCTTGCTAGTAGTAAAAAGCAACAATCATTGCCAGCCACAGGCAGTCATGGCTATCACACGATTCCAGATGAATTTAAAGCTGCACTTTCAGAGCAGTTTGAAGTCAACGTGAGTATTAGTGGCATCAAGTTGGGACAATTTGCCATTGCCTATCGTAATGAACGTATTTTCTTTGATATTGATGATATATTGGGCAATAAAAAGATTCACTTAAAATCAGAAACCATTGCTATTTTACGTCAACTGTTTAGTGATGGGCTTGACCCACATCAGGTGATTTCATGCTCGGATATCATGCAATCTCAAGGCTTGTGTCAGGCGGATCAGCCTTTTTTAAGTGCCCATATTAACTTTGAGCAAATGACCTTATCACTGCTGTTAGCGCAAGATGCCTTTGAGTATAGCGCCGGACAAAATGGTGTCTACTTGAGTAACCCCTCAAGCAACACGTTAAGTTCGTTATTTGGCTACCAATTGAACTTTAACTATAGTGATAATCGCAATACCGATTATTACCTTGAGCTTAATAATGTCACCGGTTTAGGGCGAAATCACCTAAATAGCAGCCTTTATTTTCAACAAAGCAGTTCACAAAAGAAAACACGCGTCAATAATATCTATTGGCAAAATGACCAGCGTAATTTATACCTGCGTGCTGGTTATTTTAATAATGTCAACTTTTATGACGGTCAGACAGGTTATCGTTTAAGCTATGGTTTTAATGGTAAAGGGATATTAACTGAGCTTGGCAGTTCAGACAACTTGGCTATCGTTAATAACAAACCGGCATTGGTGCCTATCCCACTATTTTTAGATGCCAATTCAACGGTTAATGTCTATAAAGACGGGCGTTTGATTTCAGTGCAAAACTTCAGCGCAGGCAATCATTATCTACAAACCGAGAGTTTCCCTTCAGGCATCTACCCTATTGATATTGAGATTACCCAAGGCAGTAGTGTCATTCAAAAACAAACGGCGATTGTTAATAAGCCTTCAACGTTAAATAAACTCCATGGTGATAACAAAGCCTATCGCGCATGGCTAGGGATGGTGAGCAAAGATCAAGATAGTAGCATCAAAGCGCCATACCTTGGGGGCAATTACGCACTCGCTGTTACTAAAAATGCGGTTGTTAATACGGGCGGTTATATTGCGAATAACTTAGTGTTGACTGAAATTGACAGCGAAATTTATTTGCCTTTCAACAGTCAATTCACGCCAAATCTGGCGATGGATTCGACAGCTAATTATGGGGTAAGTTTACAATTAAGTACGCCATGGAGCACTTATTTCACGACCAATTCATGGTATAACACCAATAGTAAAAGTGACAATGGGTATAGTCCATTTAAAGCAAGAAGTAATCGCACGGGATTATCCACTTATTTAGATTTACAAAAGCTTTATATCGGTTCAATTTCAACCACTTATAGTTATAACCTACGTGATAAATCTGACAGCATCTCAGTTAATCTTTATCGCACACTGTATAACCGTCATGGCTTTAATGTCAGCTTATCAGCAAGCTACAATGACTACTTTAGTAGCTCAACCACTACAACTGATAAGGGCTATTCGCTGAGCCTTAACTTCTCTTACTTCTTTGGTAGTGGCAGCTCGATGAATAACCGCATGCGTTACCAACAGCAAAACAATCAGGTTTCCAATAACCTTAGCTTCTCACCAAAAGTCGATAGCTCATATCTACGTAATGTTAATGCAAATATTGACTATCATAGGCATTATTATAACGCCATGGCAGCTGTCGGGTTAACCTCTGAATGGCTAGAAGGTGATCTATCAACCACCTCAATTGGACGTGGTAGTGATCACGATTATAGTGCGACAGGAAATCTTAAAGGCAATGTTATTTTAGGTGCTCATCATATGAAGCTGCACAAAGATAAAACGGCCAAATCAGGTGTGATGCTTAATATGCACATGCCCGATGACAGTTATCAAATGTCTGCACAAATCAATGGGGCAAAGTATCCCTTAAAAAATGGACAGAATTTTATTCCTTTACGACACTATAAACAATACGAAATCGCAGTACACGAGCATGCAGATGAGGCGCGGTCTGTTTATTTTAAAGATAATATTGAGCGCGCTAATCTTTATCCTGGTTCGATTTATCAAATAGAAAAAATGATTTTCCCTGTGGTTGAAGTGGTTGGTCAGCTAGTTGATCAATCAGGCAAAGCGATGCCACATACACGCCTTATCAGTGGTGATGATCAATTTGCCAAAACCTATACTGATGATATGGGCTATTTTGTGATAAAGATCAGCCAAACAAATCCAAAGCTTTATGCGCTGATCAAAGATCATAGCAAAGCACTACGACTCAATCAACCAGATATCCAACACGCTAAATCAGGTGCTTGGATTGGTACACTAACGGTTTAATCAAGGGGAAAAAATGATAAGGGAAATAAGGCAAGTAAGGCAAGTAAGGCAAATTAAAATGATTGCGCAATGTTGTGCTTTTTTAGTGGGTTGCTTTTGTGGTGAGCAGAGTTGGGCAACTGATTATGAGGCAGAATTTCATGTTGACCTTATGGATAAAACTGCTAAATTTAAAGGTTCTGGCGACCTTATGACAGATGTTATTGGTGATAACTCTATAGAGCTACAACTACCTAAAAAGAAAATTCTTGAAGGACAAAATCTTAAGAAAAGGGAGAATATGAATTATACTTCAAGTGTTAACCTAAATTGTGGTGACAACGTGTCATTAACGTGTGAGATAAAATATTCAAACGACAATGTATTGTTGAGTAACTCCAGAAAAACAGCTTACATCAAACCGCAATTCAAAGCTTTGGATATTAGTGTGTTGAAAAAAAATGGAATAAAGCGATGTGAAGGTCAACATTCACTAGATTTAAAAAAAATTTTAAAGCTTAATGCGAGCACGACATCTGAGATCAAGTATATAATAGAAATAGCCCCATATATTAGCGTCACCAAAAAATTCATTGATGCTGAACTTATCGAACGGCAATCTGGCGAGTATAGCCAACAAGTAGAGATCCCTGTTGCAACCAATGCCAATAATATTACGTTAACCCTATCTTCTTGTACACATTCCGATGGTACTACCTGTCAGCTAAAGCATAAAGATACTGAACATAAAATACCGATTCATATAAACAATAATGATGGAGATAATGAAGTGATAATCAATCAGGCGATAACAAAGTCTCAGTTGTCTACTATTGATAACCAATTTATTTTAGATCTTAAAACCAACAAAGATGATATGAATCATGCTAAAGCTGGGGAATATAAAGGAACAATCAAGTTAAAACTCGAAGCGTCTTTTTAAAAACAGGATGAAGGTAACAACAAATGATTAGAAATTATTTAACAATGGTTTTAGGGTTTCTTATTTTATTATTTGCAGGTAACTGCTGTTTAGGCTCACCAATTAAAGATGTGGAAATTAATGCACATCTTAAATTCGATGAGCAAATAACGTTAACACAACCAAATGCTAATATTACCCTTTTGCACCAACCAAGTGGAAGCCAGTATGGTGTCGACAATATTGCATATGCTGGCTTGTCTGAGGAATTTACATTAACATCAAACATCAATAACCCGCAATATACAATTCAATGTACACCCGCAGATATAGCTACTCAAAGCGGTAAGCAAAGATATTTAGGCTATCTTTACCAAAATGCGACTGCAAACAACACAAAAGATATTATGGGGAATGATAAAGTAACAATTACACTCGATAATAGTTTTTCTAATACTGCAACCTTCCAGTTGCTTTTTGTATTACCTAATGGTGTTAACTATAAAACGGGAACGCATTCAAGCCAAACCACTTGTACCATTTCAGCTTAATCTCTCCTTTGCATATGGCTTCGACTGACGCTCAGCAGACAGTGTCAATCGCCACTTAAGTTCAACCACTAATCCACACTTGTTGGGATTGTTATATATAGCTAAAGTAGCGGCATTGTGCTCAACGATTTCTTTGACTATTGATAACCCTAAGCCTGATCCTGGAAGATTGTGGCTTCTTGAGTTATCAACACGAAAAAACGGCTCACATAGTTGATCGATAATCGTTGGATCAACCCCAGGACCTTCGTCAATAAAGCGCAAATAAATCGTATCTGTGTTAACTTCTTCAATGATTGTCACATTAACACACTTAGCATATTTAATGGCGTTATCAATGATATTCTGCACTGCGCGTTTAAATGCTTTTCTTTGCAAAGGCAATACCGCTGAATCCAGTGTGCTTTCAAATGTAACAGCAAAACCATTGATCTGATATTCATGACAAACAGCATCGATAAAATCAACTAAATTAACAGGCTGCATTGTTTCGGTTTTGTGTGACTTCTCACTATAAGCGTTCATCTGATTAATCAAATACTCCATATCGGTATAATACTTCGATAATTGATGATGATGTGCCTCTGGGATCATATTCTGCATATATAGCTTGGCTTTTGCCAAAGGCGTTTTCAAATCATGGGACAATGCGGATATCAGCTGTAATTTATCATCTAGCATTTTTTGCACTTTATCACTGACTTTAATCATCAAATCAGCAGCATTTTGCATAAAAAACGGCGTGAATAAAGAATGTTTTTTTATTTCTATCCCCAAATTATCGGCAAGCATCTTCATTTTCAAATAGGGTTTTAGTAATTTCTCAGTATATGCAAAATATACTGGAATAATAAATGCAATAAACAAAGAGGCCAAAGCAAATAATAGATATAGGTATATCCGATTCGTATTATCAATTGAAAAATCTATGCAAAAACCAAGGTCTTTGTAGCAAATTGAAATATCTTTTTTTCCATAGCCGATATCTGGCAATACTTCTTGTATCCGCTTACGCACCTCCCTATAAGTTTGCGAGAAATAGGTGCCTTGCAAACTAGTAATATCTAATACTAGCTTCTTGGAAAACACGCCATTGTTTGAAAACGCATAACCAATATAATTAGGCCACGTACTAACATACAATGATAAATTCTGCTTATACGATGTTTGTGGCAAAAATTTATAATGCAGATTCAATACCGCATTAGTGAGTGAATAAATCGTCTGATAATAGCGGTTATTTTGATAATTTTTATATGAGAAAACGATAAATGCCGCGTTAAGCAGTAGAAAACCCATAAAGAGCTTTGGTACTAGCCAAAAATATATTCTTGTTTTCATTCTGAGTTTCACTTTTGGTGCTCAACCAACATTTTTTGATCAGAGTAATAAATATCTGCAAGCATAATATAACCGTAGCCATGTATAGTTTTAATAAGTTTCGGATTAGCTGTATCCTCCTCTACTTTCTTTCGTAATCTGCCAATAATAATATCCACAGCACGGTCACTGCCGTCATATTCGCGTCGAAAAAGCGCCATTGTTACGTCATTACGCGATAATATTTTTCGATTAGAATCAATAAGCAATCTTAATAAATCATATTCGGTATTGGAAATCTCAATGCTGACACCTTGTGAATTAATCAAATAACGGTCATATAAATCTAAAATCCAACTGCCAAAATAAACATAACGTTTGTTTCTATTCTCCTCTGTTGCAAATGAGAATTGCCGCAAAGCACTCTTGATTTGTGCTACGAGAACATCGCCATTAAAAGGTTTTGTGATGTACTGACACGCACCAAGTTCATACGAAAGTATTTTTTTCACATCACTATCAAGTGCGGTTAAAATAATAATCGGAATATTATAATTCTTCTGTATTTGCTGGCAGGCATCAATACCATTACCATCTGGCAACATAACATCTAAAAGAATGATATCTGGCACTTTTTCATTCAAGATGGTTAATGCTTCTGATAAGCTATACGCAAAGCTCACCAAAAAGCCATTATTTTTGAGTAGTTTTTGAAGAAGCTCGACCATCTCATGATCATCATCAACAATTAATACTTGGTTGTCATACAAGCGCATCGTGCTATCAGAGTTTAATATCATTTTTATATCCTATCGTTATTAAAAGCTGTAATTTGTTGCAATAAGTAGCCTCAATCATTAAATTGTAATGAAACACGATATTAGCATTCAACCGATCACCAATACTTAATGCAAACAAATACATTTACATACATCTATTGTAAGTTCATCAATATGATATTTAGCCCCTTTCAATCCAAAAACAGGAGGTTAGCTAATCATGATCTTGACACGCCGTACAATTACGGTGTTTTATAAAAATTTCGTAAAATATTGAAAATATCACGCCAAAAAAGTTGTTATTTCATTCAGAAAGCATACAATCCATGCACCTGAATTGTTTTAGCCAATCACTTATACCAATTAAAATGTCATCTATTTTATCCATCTATACAACGTTATATGAGCAACACAACAAACTACTTATATCTATACTACAAAAAGAACTTCACGGTATCGATGCTGATGAGATCGTTTATACTATCTTGCACCAAAATGGCTTAGTTTACGAAATTCCCCTTCGAGTTATAGACTCATCATATCGATATCTGGAGCACCGACCTACTCACTCAAACCCCATGCACTCTTATGCTAATGTACTACTGCTACCAAGTTTGACAAAATATACCGATATTTGTCATTTCGTCAATAAAGCCGATCAAGAAGAACAACGCTTTATAGACTCTATTCTTGATAGCGATGATGATGCTTTAATGATTTTTTGCTATCACTTGGATGGCAATATTTCAAAGCTTACACTTTGCTTCAAAGATAAAAAAAGGCAAATTGCCTACATGGATAAATATAGTGAGCTTAAGCACCGTATACAATGCTTTTATCAAAAATTGACAACTGATTTTTGCGGCTTGTCAGAGTTCTTAGTTTCAGAAAATTTCTCAGGGCATGACTTTCAAAAGCCCATGAACATCGAGCTGACTCACCCTATCATTGAAAAGCTGTCAGTCAAAGAGTTGCAGATTATATGGTTCTTGTATCATGGGGTTCATAGTGCAAAAGAAATCGCACCAATGATTACACTATCACACCGCACAGTTGAGGATAAACTTAATGCTTTGATGAAAAAACTGGGGTTTTCTACTAAGTATGAATTTCTCATGTACATCTCTGGTCAACAGTCTCTAATGCGCTATTTGCTACATCAAGGTATTATTACATCAGGCTGTAAAAGGGGTCGCTTAAGCATATGATAGGCTAAGTGAGGGTCTCTGGGGATGTGAGGGGTCTGTGGAGTATGACCAACCCGAAGCAAGCTACTCAAGCGACACTAGGCATGGTACACTTTCTCACTGATAGCATCAATGAGCATAATGTATTGTTATGTATTTTAATGCTCTACCTTGTTATCTAGACATGAAAACGGTAGCTTAACAAGAAATTTACTCCCTTCTCCTAAAGTACTCTCAACAATAATTTCACCGCCTAATATCTCGACATAATCCCTGACAATACTTAAGCCCAAGCCACTACCGCGAACACTATCACCATAGTGATTTTGCTTTACCCTAAACCCTAGCTCAAAAATATCAGATAAACACTCTTTTGGAATACCTATCCCCGTATCTACAATAGCAAAACACAACCATAAAGTAGTCGTTTCACCTTGCTTTTCCACCTTTTTTGTAAGTGTTGTCAATAACTCAACGCTCCCTTGATTAGTGTACTTAATAGCATTTGCTAGCAAATTACGCAAAATCATGCCTAGTTTGACCGCATCACCATTGATTTGTTCTGGTATTACCTCAGCTATCATCAAACTGAGTGATAGCCTTTGTGATTTTTCAACTGAAATATGACTCTGGAGTAAGTCAAGTTCACGATGTAGCAAATCTCTAATAAAAAAATCCTGTTTATTAATTCCAAAATCCCAAACTCCCGACAAAAATTCTCGCCGCATATCCGAAAACATTGTCTCGATTCTATCAATATTACGACAAAATCTTTCCGCTATTTTTTGACCTTTAGCATCGTCTTTTAAAAAAATATGCAACATAGTAAAGTCACTTTTTAAGCTGCTAATTGGCGCACTTAAATCATGGGAAAAATTTCTAATAAGTTGCGCTTTTAATTGATTTTGTTTTTTCAATAATTCATTCTGTGACTTCGTCCGCTCCTCTAGCTTTTTACGCTCAGTAATGTCAATTGAAATACCCACCAACCCAATAGTATCCCCCTTTAAGCTTGATATTGGAGATTTCGTTGAAATATAATGACGACCACCATCAAATAGTGTACTCGGCTCATCAAAGACTTGAGTTTCACCTGTATCAAATACCAAGGCGTCATTTTCTTTTATGATATCAGCGACACTTCTTGGCAATAAATCATAATCAACTAAACCAATCAGTTCATAAATATCTTCAAACCCAAAATAACCACAAACAAGCTCATTACCTCCAATATATCTACCCGATAAATCCTTCCAATATACCATAACATCCAGAGAGTTAATGATCTGTTGATACATATAAGAAACCTCGTTTCCCAACCGAAAATACTCGCCAATCAAATTCATAGGCAATAATACAAATACAAAACCGCTTTCAGTGGCTCCTGTAACATTCATTTTGACAGTAAAAAAGTCTTTTCTTGCTTCAGACCCACCTGATATTGATGAAAAATGCACAGCATCAAAATAAGTAATAATATCTGTTTCACAAGCTTGAGAAAACAATACTGAACTAAAGGATTTCAACCCAAGATCTCGCAATGTCTTTCCAATAACAAGGTCATGGTTACTCACCCCTATAATACTTAGGAACCCTTGACTACAACAAACTATTTTTCTCCCTTGATCAAGACAATACACGGGCAATGGCAATCCACTCAAAATTGCCCCTCCAACTTCCATTCTACTCATACGACTAACCCCCAAAGTAATTTATACCCATCATAAACCTCTTCAACATTAAGTACCGCAAATGATTTACGATGAGGATATATGATCAAATACTAATAAAACATCATTCAACTTCCAAAAACCACCAAGACCACAACATCGGTAATAAAAAAATATCAAGCACTAAAATAACAATACCTACTATGCTTGTTATCACCGCTAATGGGTTACTTTGAGTCCATTCACTGATCCATGTGAATAGCTTAAGCATCATATTCTCTTTTAAGTCACTAATAACTTGCGCTGCCAACTTGCGCGCGTTTTGTTCATTAATAATACTTAAGTGATCGCCACGTGCTTTTTTAACCCGTAACCTTGACGTATAATTCAGCCAGCCATTATCCTTATGCTTACCATTCTGAATATGATTTTCATCTAGAATGACCGCTTTATACAAGGTAACGGGAACTGTAGATTGTTCTTTTGGTCTATATGCAAGGTTTAACTGCATCATCGACCAACTCGCTGATAACACATTGTTGCTTGGTAAAGACTGTGACCGATAAAGCTCAACATTATAGTTAAAGAACATACTGTTAAAGGTATCTTTATTATAAAAGCACTGCGCAAATATCACCCATGTATCAAGCATAATTACTCGACTTACTGCGTAACCCAACCGTTGTAACTGAAGCGCTATTTCATAAGCTATCGTGCCGCCCATAGAAGCGCCAATTAAAATATACTTACCCTTTGGCTGTATTTTCAAGATTTCCTTAAGATAAATACCTGCTAACGTCTCTAAAGACTTAACCTTTAGCTGATCTGGCTTATAAATATTGATATTTTGCAAGCCATAATAGTTATGCGTTACTGGTAACTCCCTAATAAGCGGCATATAACACATCACGGTTCCACCCACTGGGTGAATAAAAAAAACGTTCTGTTCAGCCTGATTATCCATCAACATTAAGGTTATGCTTTGAGTTTTATCTACTTCATTAATAGCTTCAGCACAATTGCCATTATCGCCACTATATACAGCAATTTTTGTTACCGTGTTGTTTTGAACAATATCTGCAAGTGAAATATTGATATTTAATCGCTTCTGCAAGTTAGAGATTAACTGTATTGCTAATAAAGAATTCCCGCCAAGATCAAAAAAACTATCTTCTATGCTAATCGCTGAAATAGCCAATACTTGACAGAAAATCTCCGCGATTCGTCGTTGTATATCACTGCATGTTTCATATACCGTCACACTACTTGACTCTGACGTATTCAACCTCCCTACACTGTAAGCCTGATATTTTAATTGTTTAAGGTCATATTTCGAGAAAACAACTTGGTTAGCGCCCAAACAAACTGCATTATCAATTGCAGTGCTGATTTCAGATGACTTAATGCTATTAAGGCTGAATAACTGCGGCTTTTGCTCCTTGTTGATGAAATCATACGCCATACCAATATCAGATACTTGATTAAAATTAATCGTTAAAAATCGCCCAACACCTTGATGCTGCCTATATGAAAGTTCGTCCAAATACGAATTTGCCGCAGCATATCGCCAATTGCCATAACTTGGCACAATACTCGCTAATGAAGAGCAGGCAATAAAATAATCGCTTGCTATAAAGTTTACTAATGATAGCAAGCCGATTGTACCGGAAATTTTAGGAACAGCTATCGCTTGCGCATGCTCTATATCTACATTTTTAATCGCACTGTGAGCTGCCACTCCTGCTGCATGCAAGAGCAAAAATAAGCAATCGATCCCTTTATCTTTCAGTTGATAAACCAATTCAGCGATTGGGTCTTGACCAATATTAAAATTAATATAATAAATCTGATTATTATTGGCGTTGTGTCGTAGATCATTCAATCTTGACAATGCATTGCCTTTAAGCTGCTCTTCCTTTTTTCTACCAATAAGTACAATTCTGGCATCTGATGCTTGGTGGCAAATTGTCTTTGCAATACTATAGCCCACACCTCCTAACCCACCGGTTACTAAGTAATTTGCATTACTCCTGCAAAATAATGACGTATTATCTAAGCCTTGAAACTGTGTCTGTGCTTTCTCATAGCTTAATCGCCAAACCTTGCTAAAACGCAATGCATAAACATCTGACTGCTTTTGAAGCGTCTCAATGATGTCAATATATTGATATAAGCCGCGCGGGTCACTCAAAGCCAAATCAAGATGACAAGCTGATACATTTGCATTTTCAATGGGCATCGCCATACTAATGTTAGGTACAATCGATGGGTAATCCACCAAGTTTTCCTTATCCACTACGTCATAGTTGTCATAGGTGATTGAAATAAACGTATGCTGCTTTGAAATTTTTCGATAAATATTGTTGAAAACATGTTCAAAGACATATATTTCATCTATTTGATGAGAAGAGAAATAGAAACTCTGTGATGTTAGCTCATAGAATTTTATAGCGTTTAAAAATGAGATAAACAACTGCATATGAGCACTATTATCTATATCCATATAACACGCGTTTTTCTTTCTTTTGAACTTACTGCCTTTTTGCAGTATCAAAAAAACAACATCAAAATTTCTACGTTCAAGCTCAGCCAAAAACGCTTTTGCTTGCTGAAGATACCTTTTGCCATTGACAATAACAAGCGTTTTACATTTTGATTGAATAGCATTGACTTGTTGCATCGCCATGCTTTGCCAAGAACGTAGATAAAACATATCATCATTTGTGCTTAGCTTGCATTTGACACGCTTTTGGCTTAACGCAATCCAATGAGTATTCTGCTCAAATTGATAATACGGCAGATTAACCACATCTCCAATCTTAGGTTGTGAGACAAATTTAACTGGATATCCATAAGCCCATAGCCTTGCTGCCAATTCGGCCTTGGTTTTCACACCCAAACGATTGCTATGCTCTATATTTGCTTTTGCAACAATTTTAGCTGATGGTAATAAATCTATACTTATAAGTTGCCGAGCAAAGTCATCTTCATGTGCTTGAACAAAGGTTGTTAAAGCATTGCCAACGCCCACTTCAATAAACACGATCTCCTCAGCGATTGAGGTGATCGTTTGTATACTTTTACTAAATTGTACAGGTCGGCGAATATGCTCCGCCCAATACTCAGCAGAGGCAACCTCAGCTCCTGCTTTTAAACCACTTATATTGGAAATGAATTCACGTTTTGGCAATGAAAAGCTCATCTTATCAATCGCTTTTCTGTATTTTTGAGCTGCCTTATCCATTAATTTTGAGTGGTATGCATGAGAGGTTTTAAGTACTGAACTTGATACGTCAAGTCCATCAAGGTGCTCTTTAAGTGCTATGATTTTCTCTTTCTCCCCTGAAACCACACAATAATTTGGGGCATTAATTACAGCAATCTCACACTCATACTGATCAACAATTGCTTTGACCTTATCCTCTGCCAAATTAATCGATAACATAGCGCCAGTAGGCATTTGCTGCATAAATTCACCTCGAAGCAATACAACCTTAATTGCATCTTCAAGTCTCATCACTCCAGATAGAACTGCAGCAACATACTCCCCAATACTGTGACCAATAAAGTAATCCGCCTTTACATCCATTTTCTCTAACACAGTTGCTAGGGCTAAAGATGTCACAAACAAAGCAGGTTGCGCCCACTTAGTTTGATGAATGAGCTCATTATCAACTTGCTTATTGAGTGACGGAAATAAAATGGTCCTAAAATCTTCTTTTATATGTAGATTAATATAACCAATACACTGATCAACAACTTGCTGATAATCACGATCATGTTGATATAAAGAAAGCCCCATGCCTGCATACTGTGTCCCCTGACCAGGAAATACAAACACCGTCACCGCATCGGCAGCGACAGGATGCGATTTGACAACAGACTGTGACTTTAATTGCTCAATAGCGTCTGTTTTGTCTCTACAATTAACTGCTATTCTATACTCAAAGGAACATCTGCGTTTTTGTAAGGTATAGGCAATATCACGCAAAGATGATTTTGACGATGCTAGATACTCGACAAAGACACGAGCATAGCGCGCTAAAGATTGCTTAGTTTTTGCTGTCACTGGCAATATATAACTACCATCTCCCTCTTGAGCATCTTGCTGTGGCAGATCTTCCCTGTAATCTTCTTTCACATATTCCTCTAAAATAACATGCGCATTTGTACCCCCTATGCCAAATGAGCTCACACCAGCCATTCTGCTTTGATCATTATCCTTAACCCACTCTTTCGTCTCATCACTTATCTTAAAAACGGTGTCATCAAGATGCAAATTTGGATTTGCTACATTATAGTCAAGTTGTTTTGGAATAATCGCATGTTTCAACATGAGACAAACTTTAATAAAACCAGCCAAACCCGCAGCTGAATCTGCATGTCCTATATTTGCCTTAACTGCTCCTAACTGGCATCTATGTGCTCGTTTTTTAAGTGCTGTCTCTGTAAAAGCAACATTAAGTGCTTCCACTTCGATTGGATCACCAAGTTTGGTTGCCGTGCCATGACACTCAACATAATCGATATCACTTGAATCAATCGCTGCCATTGTTATTGCTTTTGTAATACAATCAGCTTGCCCTTCGACACTCGGTGCCGTATAGCTTATCTTACGATCACCATCATTGTTTAATGCATAACCCTTGATTATCGCGATAATATTATCATTATCCTTCTTAGCATCTGTTAAACGCTTCAATAAAACCGCCCCTACACCAGAGCCATTGACTGTACCTGATGCCTCACAATCAAACGTGCGACAATGTCCATCCGTGGACATAATCATTCCTTGTTGGTACAAATGTCCAACCTGATGCGGTAGTAATAGACTTGTACTAACAGCCAACGCCATATCACAAGAGCTACTGGCAATTTTTTGACATGCCTCAACTACAGCTGCTAAACCCGTAGAACAAAACATATTTAAATTAATACTTTCACCTTTTAACCCCATATGAAATGCAATTCTTGTTGCCACTGAGTCTTTGCTATTACTAACAACTTTCTCCCATTCATCTACAGTTTCCAACTGTCGCACATCAAAAAGATGGTCATATAGATAAAATGAATTTCGACACCCTCCAACAACAGCTATGTTGTAATTTTGCCTAGTCTTTGCATAACCGGCCTCATCCAACACATACCATACGTGCTCAAGTAGTTTGCGAATCTGGGGATCTAAGGTTTGTGCTTCATGTGCCGATAATCCCCAAAAAAGCTCGTCAAATTGACTAATATTTTCAACATGACCTGACACAGGGATATGATTTTCATCTTGAAGTATGTGCTCAGGAACACCGCGTTCCCGACATTCCTCCTTGGTGAAATACTGAAGTCCTGATTTGGCATTTATGATCATTTGCCAATAGTCTTCAACATTAGCACACCCTGAAAAACTCCCCGCTGCTGCAATAACTGCAATATCCTTATCAGACATAATCCTCAACCTCAGACTTATTTACTTTACTCACTTTACTTGCTTTATTTTGTAGATATTGACTTAAGGCGTTAACATTCGGATACGCAAACAAATCACTTATTTTAATGTCTCGGGCTTCAGCCACTTCAGCTGCTAGCAAATTTTTCAACTGCATAAGCATTAATGAGTTTCCCCCGAGCTCAAAAAAACTCTTATCAAACGGAATCATATTTAACTTTAAACCCAAAACGTCAGCATAAACCTTACAAACCAAGCGTTTAACGCCTTTAGCTGCCCTAAAATCATTGACTCTGGCACCCATAATTATCTTTGGCAAAGCCTTCTTATCAAGCTTACCATTTGTTGTTAAAGGAAATGAATGAATATAACAATATCCTTGTGGATGCATATACTCGGGTAAATATCGAGCAACATGTTCCTGTATGACCATTTCTGATAGAGAAGTAGCTCCACTGTAATATGCTACTAGTATCATATGGCTATTATCTTTATCCTGCTGAGCCAGTACTAAAGACCTATCGATACCATCAATCCTATTTAATACTGATTCGACTTCTGAGAGTTCAACTCTAAAGCCCCTAATCTTAACTTGAAAGTCGTCTCGCCCGATATATTCAATCTCCCCATTTGGCAGCCATTTTGCCAAATCACCCGTTTTGTAAAGTCTATCATAACCACGCCCTTTATCTAACTTGGTCGCAAAGGGATTATCAATAAATCGCTTTTTTGTTTCTGCTGCTAAATTTAGGTAAGCACGAGCTAAACCAACTCCTGCTATATAAAGCTCACCAACTGCACCAATTGGAACTGGGGTACACTGACCATCTAGAATGTAAACTTTAACATTACTCAAAGGCGATCCTATACAGTTAATCTGGCAACGGCTAATTAATTTTCCGCAAGTGTAAATAGATGCTTCCGTGGGGCCATAATAATTGTACAAATTGCACATCTTTGCCCAATATAAACCAACATCTTTTGCGCAAGGCTCCCCCGCAAAAATGACGTTATTAAATGCGTCAGTTCCAACTTGAGGCAAGGTTGATAAAACGGTAGGTGGAATATAAGCTAAATCTATATGATTTCTAATGAAGTAATTGCTTAACTCCACATTGTCCATTCTGATGTGCTCTGAAAGAATATGCAGTTTAGCCCCTTGCAATAGTGCAACCCAAACCTCTGCGACGAAAACATCAAACGTATAAGCAGCATAACTCGTCGCACTCAGTTTATCACTCAAGTAAAAAACACTCATCAAGCTCGATATCGTGTTTACGGTTGATCGATGCTCTATCATAACCCCCTTTGGCCTACCCGTCGTTCCTGAGGTATACATAACATAAATTAGATGATTGCTCTTAATAGCTACATTTAAATTATCACTATCCCCTTGGTAAATACTAACTTGATCTACCATAACAGGCTCAACCTTATCGCTATGAGATAAATAGCCACGCACTTGTCTCAAGTGAGATTGCGTTAGCAACAATCGACAACCCGTGTCATCCAAAATATAAAGCAATCGCTCCTTTGGTACTAATGGGTCAATAGGGACGTATGCACCACCAGCCTTTAACACGGCAATAATAGCAATAATCATTTCAAATGACCGATCAAGACATAATGCAACCAATGTCTCTGGCACCAAACTTTGTCCTGCACTTTCACGATACTTTGCTTGCACAAAGCGCGCCAGTTGATTGCTTTTTTCATTTAACTCTTTATAAGACATGGCATTGCCTGCAACTACTAGTGCAATATTGTTCGGTGTTTTCTTTGCTTGCTCTTCAAACAATTGATGAATCGTCTTATCTTTTGGAAATGATTTATCCGTTTTATTCCATTTATAAATAATCTGCTCATATTCCTTCTTGCTTAACACAGAAAGGTCTTTAATCAAAGTGTCAGGACGATTAACGAGCTTCCGTAAAACATTGTCATAATGCTGTGATATCTGTCTTATTTTTTCCTCTTCAAATATCGCTGTAGCATAATTAAAATGACCTTGGATGTTATTACCACTATCATCAATCAACAGACTTAAATCAAACTTTGCAACTGAATACACATCATGCGCAATGCTGAAATCCCATAGATCAGAAGCCACTTGAAAAGACTCAAATGGTTGCATATTAAACATCACCTGAAATAGTGGATGCGTATTCAATTGTGGCTCTATCCCTAAAGTTTGAATAACTGACTCCAAAGGAATATCTTGATGCATCTGAGCTTCAACAAGTGATTGCTGAGTTTGTTTAATAAACTCTCCAATAGATAAATCCTTATCTAGATATCCACGAAGTGCTACCGTATTGACAAAGCACCCAATAGTTTGATTATAACTGGCATGCTGCCTATTCATCATCGGCACACCAATCACAATATCATCATTCCCTGTATATTTATTTAAAAGCAGATAGTAAGCACCTAACAGTAGCGCACCGACTGTTATCTTTTCTTTTTGAGCTAATTTTCTTAATTTATTTGTCAAACGAGCACCCAAAGTAAACTTAACATTTTTGCCTTGATAATTAATGCTCGCCTCCCGTGGCTTATCCAATGGCAAGTTCAAATTTTCATAACCAGATAACCTCTCACACCAGTATTTAAGTTTTTTGCTGAAATCATCACTGTTTATATAGCCTTGCTGATAATCAACGTAATCACGATATTGAACGACCTTTGCAAGTTTCAAAGTCCACCCTTTACTCAATGCATCATATGCTTCTTTCAATTCATTCAAAAAAATCTTGATTGACCATCCATCAAATACAGTATGGTGCATACTGATCAATATATACATTTGAGACCGTTCCACTCCATGCATAAATTGACTGAAGTAATCATCCTCTACAGTAAAAGAGTACACACCAAATGGCAGCTTACCGGAGCAAGTAAGCGGCGAACTCGCAAGGTTAACCATTTTAAACTTACGCTCTGCCTGACTCGAGCACTGAAATTTTCTAATCTCCCAATCCGTCGTTATTTGGCTTTGTCTTAATTCAGAGGCTGCCAATTGCGGCTCAATACAACATGATAAAATATCATGCCGTTTAATCACTTCACGTAACGCCCTCTCCATGAGATGAAAATCCACCTTGTCTGTCAACGCCAGAAGCATCGGAATATTGTAAATGGCTACTGCAGACTCATTGTATTGCTCTGCCAAATAAATGCCCTGTTGCTCAGCAGATAATCGAAAGCTAATAGTGCTACTGTGATCATCATAAATCGCATTAGATAATACATCACTAGATTTGTTATTTCTCTGCTTAGAAATCACCCTAGCCGCTATTTTGGTTATTGTTGCCATATTCATAATCACAGCTGGTGAGATATCAACGGCCAATATTTTGTTAATTTTTACGGATATGTCGACTGCACTAATTGAATTTCCACCATAACGATAGAAGCTATCATTCATATTTATCTGATCAACAGCAACACCTAAAACATCCGACCATATTTCACATAACGTTTGTTGCACATCATTCTCTGGCAATACTAATTCCTTTTCAGCATCTAAAACATTGGTCGTTACTTTATCCAATAGTGCCTTGCGATCGATCTTACCATTAGCGCTTATCGGCAGATCCTTCACATGAACATAAACACTTGGTTGCATATACTGAGGTAATAAATAGACTAAGTGATTTCTGATAATATCCTCGTTGATGGCTGCATCAGCCACATAGCAGGCAATGACAAGCGTAGCTGGCAAACTCTGTTGATCAGCTGCCTTGTCTTGAGGGTCTTTTCTTACTACAACTACGCATTTGTCAATACCATCTAGTGTAGTTAAGGCGCTCTCAATTTCGCCTAATTCTACTCGCATTCCATTGACCTTAACTTGCGTATCACTTCTGCCAATATACTCAATTTCACCATCGGGTAAAAAGCGACAAAGATCGCCTGTTTTATAGAGTTTGGTATAACCACAACTTAATTCATTTTTTGGCGCAAATGAAGCAAATGGATTGTCAATAAATCTTTCCTTTGTTAATTTCTCATTATTTAAATACCCTCTGGCTAAACCAATACCACTGATATAAAGCTCACCAACAGCGCCTATAGGCTGAAGATTTAAACTATCATCTAGAACATACAGCTTGGTGTTATTGATTGGACTTCCTATACTATTAATGACAGCATAGCCATCACTTACTAACTTTCCTGAAGCATAAATGCACGCCTCAGTAGGACCATAGTAGTTGTACAGTTGACAACACTTCGACCAATATTGTGCACTTTCTTCACTGCAAGTCTCTCCTGCTACGATAATACACTTAAATTGATACCTTCTATCACGAGGGAGCAACGACAGCACAGCAGGTGGTATAAAAGCATATTCGATCATATGATGCTCAAAATACCTAGCTAACTGTACCATGTTTCTACGAATATCCTCAGGAATGATATATAACAAAGCACCTTGTAACAAAGCAACCCATACTTCAGAGATAAATACATCAAAAGAAAAAGCAGCATATGTACTCACACGTGACGCACCCGTCAAGCAATACACATCAAATAGACTATATATTGTATTGATAACAGAGCGATGCTCTATCATAACACCCTTAGGCTGCCCTGTCGTTCCTGATGTATACATAACATACATCAAATCAGTGGCTTTTAAGCTTACCGATACCTTCTGCTTATTACCATTATTGCCATTCACATAAATTGTTTGATCATCGACCAGAACACAATCACAATGTTCCCCTAGCTTCGATAACTTTCTGCGATAATCAAGCTGAGTCAAAATAAGCTTAGCTTTGGTGTCATCTAAAATAAAATCAACTCTTGAATCAGGAAGCATCGGGTCAATTGGTACGTAAGCTGCACCTAATTTCAACACAGCAAGAATTGCTATGATCATTTCTAGCGAACGATCTAAGCAAATGGCTACTAGTACGCAATCTGCCGATGATAAATCATCTATCGATGTATGCCAATAATGCTCTAGAATATGCTGTGCTAATTGATCACTCCTGTCATTTAGCTCCCTATAAGTTAAGCTATTACCCTCAAAAAATAATGCCTTGTTATTCGGCGCTTTACTTACTTGTTGTTCAAATAATTGAACCACGGTATGATCGTCTGGAAAAGCCTCGTCTGTGGCATTCCAAAGCAACATATTTTGGCATTCTTCTTGACTTACAACCGCGATCTCATTAATTGGAACATTAGCACCGTCGCATAACAGCTTTCTCAATAATTCATTGTACTGCTCAATGATATAAGATACTTGCTCTGATGAGAACAAATCATCACGATATTTCAATCGAAAAAGATACTCACCATCAAGTTTCTGATATTCCAATAACAACTCATATCCATAAATATCAACATACCCATCAGCAATTACATGTGATTGACACCCTTCAAAATTCACTGGCATTTTTCTAAGGTTTGTCTGCGCAAATCCTAAGTTTAACTTTTGGTTAGCGTGTCCTTCGAGAACTTCTGCTACGGGTAATTGTGTATGCTTAAGAACGACATCAGCTTCTCTTGTGATCAACTCTACCAATACCTCATTATATTGTCTCACAGCATCTGTAAAGCTTTGAGTATTTTCTCGCGAGACTTTTAACAAGCAGGTATTAATCATTGCACCAAAGTAGCGGTTGCTTTTGGCATTTTTTTCTATCGCAACAGGGTAACTCACATAGCACGAACTACTCATATGTCGCCCCATTAAAACACCCCATGTCAACAACAATAGATTAAATGCTGATATGCCAAACTCATCAATCAGTGCATTAATGAGCGTTTCATTGACTTTGAAAACCTGCATTCCCACGCCAAAATGTTTATGCTCACTTTGCAACACAGATCTCAAATAAGGTAATCTATTGGTAACATTGTCATTTTCTAAATAACGCGCCCAGATATCCTTACTATTACTTGCAACAAGTCTTTTAACTCTCTCTCCTTGCTGATGATAGAGTAGCTGTAAGCATTCTTGCTGTGATTTATTACAATGCTCTTCAATCTTTTTGCTATTTTCACCATTTTTGCTAGCAAAATCATCATTGTAATATCTAGAGATTTCGTCAATAAATTGATCAAATTGACTACCGTCTAATAATGCATGATGAACTACAATAATAAATTGATATTCCGCATCACTCAACCTGACTAAACCAAAGCGACATAAACAGCCTTTCTCTAAATTAAATGGCATTTTGATAAAATCATTTACTTTATCATAATCCACCTCAAGTAATGCTTCACGATCTACCTTAGCATTAGCTTGAGTCCATGTTAACTTACCATCATGATGGGTTAAATGCCTGTTAAATAAAGTATAATCCCTGACAAAACGACTGATTCCGAACGACAAGCGCTTTACATCTAAAGCGCCTTGAATATGATTTCTAAACACAATATTGTAATCATAGCGATCACGGTCAAGCCGATACTCATACCAAAAAAAATCTGTGTAAGGGGACGCAATTAAATATTGCATAACATTCTCCATAACTTACTATTTTACTACTCTTTTACTCTCCACATTGAGCTTCCACGTATCGTGCATTTTCATCAATAAACTGTCTTAGTATTCCATCGATACTGCTTGCAAGTGATGGCTTGAGATATACCTGATCAAAACCATATTTTTGTACTCGCTCATTAGACATCACAAGATCAAAACAATGCCCCGTATTGACAACAATATAGCTATAGGTTAGGTTGCCGATCTGCTCTAAGCTTCTGAGCTTTTTTGCAACCTCAAAGCCAGTTATATCAGGCAACCCTAGATCCAATATAATTAAATCAAACGTGATATTAACCGCAAAATTAAATGCTTCACTGCCATTAACTGCTGTTACAATATTAATGTCAAAACTCAAATCGTAATGTTCCAACAAAACACTAACAAGTTCAGCTAAAGATTCTCTAGATTCAGCATAGTCCTCTACAATCAACACATTGAAACAACCTTGCTTCAAAACCCTTTCACGAACATGTTCTATCTTAAATTTATTCCACTGAGAAAAAATTTGATCAACTGCACCAACTTCATTTTCATCGCTAATAAAAGATACTCCATTCGTCAAAATATTGTTCTTAGCACTTTCATCAAGATCACCGACCACAAATACCAAACAACGATCACTCACTTTCCATGTCCAAGAAGGTATCCTATTGTTGCAAGCTTCCACAATTAGCAAGTCAAAGAAACCACTCTCTAGCTTCGACCAAAATACAAGCTCATCTTCAAACTCTTCAATACTACATACAAAGGGGTTAAAACACTCATTAGACATTAATTCATTGTAATATGCTGAAAAAGCGCCATGATCTGAAACGTATAATAATCGATAATAAAATAAGCCTTGACCTTTATTAACCTGACTTGCAATAACCTTATCTACTGAAATTCGATTTAGTTTTGAACATGACAAACTTAAATCTTCGCTAAATTGATCTACAAGCATTTTGAATTTGGCAAACTCATCCTTCTCACTAGCATCTATTAGCGCTTCATCCTGATCAGCAGCTACTGATGCAACCATGCGTGACTTGTACAAAATAGTTTCCAATAACTGCTTATGATCATTTAATAATTCTTTAAACGTGCTTAATTCAATGACCTCATCTTTAGCATTTTCCAGATCAAAACCAACACTCAACAATCCTAAATTATTACCTTTGCTATCCTTTATGAGCCTCTTTTCCATACTCAACATCAACCGACGCTCGCCACAATCAAGATCAAGAAGATCAACCACCCGAGCATATGATGAACCCAAACCTACGATTGGTGATGCAGCATTTTTTTCGACATTTCCAAGCATGGTATCGTGTAACCCATCTATCAAAATCCCAGTATTGGCATCAAAGTCAACAAAGCGATGAAATAAAATATCCTCTCTAGTAATACCAATAGCAATCTCCATTTCCTTATTACAATCAACCACACGCCCACTCTGATCAAGCAGATAAGCAATGCCACTGAATCCATCCAAAGAAATTACATTACACTGCTTTGTGACACCCATTACGTACTTCCAATATTTGAAACACACCTTGCATGGTTTCACATATACAAACCAAACAATATCCATTAAATGAATTCAGATGTACTTATAATGTGTCTAAATGTATCAAAAATTTCTCCGACACCTACAGACACTGAGCATCGAAAAATGATTTATGAGCGGTATAAGTGATCAACTTCAATATAAATAGCTGACTTATCATCTTTTAATTTCTCATCTTCGAATGCATTAATTGCAACAGCTAAAGACTCTAAATTAAAGGTTGATTGTTGCAATTTCTTAACCAATCTTTCTCTAGAAAACATTCCCTCAATATTGTTTCTTGCCTCAGACAATCCATCACTAAACAATAATATTTTTGAGATTTGATTAAGGTTTATATGGCAATCACTATACGTTTGATTATCAATAATACCTAAAATTGGCTCATAAGTCATATCTTTAGCCAATTCATTGTTATATTTATCTATAAATATAGGCATATCATGCCCTGCAAGCGCGTACTCTACAGTTTCTTTCTCTAAATCAAATTTAATGCAAACCGCCGTTAAATACATTTTCTCGATATTCATTTGTAGTAAATAACGGTTTAGTTTACTCAAAATTTCACTTGGTGAATGTGAGTATTCAGCTAGAATCTTAAATCGCATGAGCGCAAATGTAGCATAAATGGCAGCTGAAAAATCCTTCCCTGTTGCATCTGCTAGGAAAAGATATACTGCATTTTTATTATGAATAATATCATAAATATCACCACTGACATTATCTGCAGGATAATACATGCTTTCAAGTTTTAAGGATAAATCGGTCGTATCAAAAGAAGCTTGATACTTATTTGAAATAAATTTTTGTTGAATGCTCGCTGCTACATTTACCATGGCTTGTTGCTTTGCAAGTCTTTCATCTTGCTCAATTAATCTTAAGACATTCTGCCGCATTGCATGAATACTTTCCTGTAAATGCAGGATTTCAAATACGCTACTCTCCGTAAAAGTTAAAGGCTTAAGAAGCTCTTGATGAGAGCATAATGCCATAGATACTTGTGAGACTTCCGCAATTGGTTGTGTAATTAAACTAATTTTATGACGTAGCTTATATCTTACCAACAAAAAAATAAACACACAGCAAAGCATCAAAAACACACCCCATAAAGCAGCATAATATAATGGAGGCCAAAAATTATATTTGACAATAAAGCTTAACTTTACCCCAAAGTAACTCAGCCTTTTATATAGCGCGCCATTGATATAATGCCAGTGCGTTTCATTCGGATAGTCATCATTGAGTAATGATAACTTATCAATCACTTCAGGCATATCATGATTAATAGCTGGTTTAGCACTCGGTTGTGGTAAAAGCTTATATATTTCAATATTTCTATGTGCTAGAGAAGGATTAGAAACATAGTAAAAAGTGATATATCGATCTGAGCTATTATTCAACTGGATGATATACTGCCTTAACTTTTGAAATAATGCTGCCATAGAAACATCAATCACACCCACACCTTGGATAGATTGCTTGCCTTCTTTATCGATCGCATGAATAGGAAAGGCAAAGCTCATCGTATAGCCATTATTTATCATTATATTTCGCCCTGGGGAGTCAAAAACCGGACGATCAGAAGAGATAACTTGCTTAAACCATGGTCTTTCATAATAATGCGTATGATACTGGTGATATACTTTATTCAAATCAACATCTGCTGTATGCTGCTGATCATTTAAGGATAAATAAAAACCATGCTTACCAAATTCTGGCGCTTGCGCATATCCAAAACCCGCAATATTTGGAATTGATGAGTACATAATTTGCATAATACTTTTTAGCTTAGGTAAGAAATCATTCCTTAATTTAAGGTTATAAATATATGAATCTAACCAACGAGCGCTAAGCTTTAAATTAGACTCAATAGTAGCACTCATCTGTGATAATGCAAACGCATTACTCGTAATATCATCCTTTTGCTTTTCAAACTGAGCATAGAAGCAAGCTGAAGATAGCGCACAAGATAACAAAACACTTAACAAAATCACATAAACAATCATATGTTTATAAAAGTACTGATAAAGTGTCCGCAATTTCATGCTTGACGATAATCAACTAATTTAATCACCTTTTGACTAAGAGGTGACTTAATCATTTCATCAAGTGAAACACAGGCTAAACTTATTTCAATAGCCTGTTTATACTTAGCAATATTTAGTAATTTCTCTAGCTGTTGCTGTAGATCTATTATTTGCAGATCTGATATATCCTGTGCTAATAGATTAAAATGAATTTGTTCAACACTAGAGTTCATTTTAAATGATTGAACCACCTGCCAGTCAACATAATGTGTTAATAACGCATCAATTCGACTTAGCTCAATCTGATCATCACCAAAAGATAGCCAACGTTGTGAGCGCCCTTTTAGCTCGAGTACATGATACTTTTCCCCCGCTATTTGACGGTGCGTAACGCGCCCAACATCACCTAAACTATAACGAATCACTGGAAATCGCTGACGTATCTTATTACTCACAATCACATCACCAAATCCATCATGATTGAGGTTAATAATTTCAACCTGACAGATATCATCAACAATAATAAATTCATTTTCTGATAAATGTTTTGCATTATGATAAGCCCAAGGACCGGTTTCTGCTGATCCATATAACGAGTATATTTCAGGATTGTTAAATGCTAAATTTATCTTGTTTAACTGTGCTGGATATAGGGCATTTGTTGCATACCATATACGCTTAACGCAGTTTCGCACGAACCCATTACTCAAACAATAATTAGCATAATCAGCCAATGTGACTGGGGGACCAGCCAACATATCTGGTTGAAACTCTTGGACGAATTTATCAATCTCAGCATTTGTGCAATTAGAGCCGATGGGCAAAGCAGTAACATTTGCCAAGGAGGCTAGTTCATTAACAAGCTCTAACGAGCGGTAGAGTTTGGTTCCAGTAAAGAGATTGGCGATTAGATTGCAATTACCCAATACGCCAACCTCTTTTTTTGCTAGCCACTGACTCATTACTTGGCGTTGTTTTTTGTTTTCATCTATATCATAAGGAAAATACACACTTTGCGAATTGACCGACGTTGAACCACCTGTTGGTGACCAATATACGCCTTGCCAAAATGGATGTTGATAGCCATAAAGTGCTTTAAAATATTCAATGGTTTTCTCATAATCAGCTTTAGCTAATATGGGACATGTCTGCAAACTATCAACGATACAATCTGACATATAACGATAAAATACATTTTCATTAAGCCACTGATGTGACATATTTATTACCCTCTTTTAAATTTGAATTTTGAAACACATCTAAAATAAATTAAAGCGATTGCTAAACTAGCCAAGATATATACAACAATATAACTTACAGGAGTAATCCAATGGTAATTCAAGATCGCAATCACAATCCCTGCCAACACATAAACACCATAAGATGTCATAATGGCGTAGTTCACATGCTTAAAACTTCTCAAAATATAAAATAATGTTTGCCGAATAAAATCTGCACCAACTAATAATAAAATCAGATACACTTCTTGTCGCGCAATAACCAAGCTTTGCCCTGATAGCGAGAAAACATCAGCAAATATCGAATATAGAAAAACTATTGCTACAGCTGCCACGATTAACATATAACGTACACACGCTTTTAAAATAAAATACATAAGTGTGACAAAAGCTTTTCTTGAACGTTGAAACACTGGATTTTTTGGCAAAATGATCATTACCGCATTGGCAAAACCCGTTATCCAAAAAGATGCCAACATAAAAAGCTGTAAACTAACCTGAACTGCCAATATATACGCATGATTATGATGCAACGTAAACATAATAATCAGCGCACTAAACATAGCGTCTGAAGCGTAAACTAATGCGACTTTTAAGCCCTGATAAATAAACCGAGCACTTATAAGAAAATCATGCAAATGAATACTAAAAAAGGCAGACTTATCAACTAACAGAATATTCTTTTGATAAGCATAAATAGATAAGTGCCATACATTATAAATGAAAGCACACAATACACCTATTGCAAAACTAACAATACTAAGCTGTGGTAGTATAATGTAGCAAATAAGCGTAATAATGACCGATAAAACGAATGTTATCACATTGGTAAGTTTAATAATTGCTGTATGGCCATGCGCCAATAGCATATAGCGCAATGCACTGGCATAAATAAAAGGAATAAATGCAATTGCATACGTCATCATAAATACAAAATTTAATGCTGATAACTTATCATAAGCGTTCATAACAACACATAAAGCAGACAAAAACACAATAACTAATACACTTAATATAAAGCATATACGACGATAATTAGCCGTTTTTTCTTGTTGCTCTGCTGTTGTTTTCAAATGACTAAAGTCAGAACCTATTAGGCTTAATATCCCAAAGACAATCATATTAACTACCATAATAATTGCCAAGGAGAATGCCAGTGCTTGAACAGCCTCGCTAGAGATATGTGTTGCCAAAATTGTCGCAAAGAAATTCCTACCTGCTGAGAACACATTCACAAAAAATATGGCCCAGCTAATATGTGAAATCTCCTGAGATACTTTACTGATACGATGGGACAACAATCATTCCCCCTCTAGATACTGCGATAATTTTTTGTGCTGATGCACGGAAAAATCCCGATCCACAAAACTGCCCATTTAGACTTAAAATCATACCCACAACGTAACAGTCAATCATTTGCCCATCGATGTCAATTTCGAGTTGTTTTTGCTTTAAGAAAGGCTGAGCAATATATTGTTCCGGAAGATTTTCAACGACTTCAGCTAATCGTTTAACATCGGTATCTGCACCAATATACATCCCTTCGCCCTTACCACTTAGGCATTTCTTTAACACCCATTGTTGAGGATTTTTAAGTACTTGATCTGCTACAGTAGATAACGAATACGTCTTTATAATATGCTTAGCTAACAACGCTACCTCATGGTCTGCTAAGTATTTTGATATTAGATTCTCATTACTTAACAATGAGAAAAATCTCTTATCATGCACAAGCAATATAGTGCGAATATCATTGACATAATTAGCCTGCTGAATAAGTGCCTCTAACACATCTGGCGCGAAATCATCTAATTCAGACTGCAACAGTTCAAATACGATTTGCTCGCAATGAGCACCATTAGCGTACAGCTGACCTTGATTAAGCGATAAATCATTAGGACAAATATTATAAACTGTATAGTCATTGTTTTGCATATATTGTGCCAATAAGTTCAAATCATAACCACGCTCACTATCACGTAGTAAAAATAATGGTTTCTTTTGATCAAATCGACTCAAATAACGCGCCAGAATATCATAATCTTGTTGTGGATTTTTGTGCTTTTTAAAGAATGCTTGAGCAATCCAGTGAGCGCCAATAAAACCATTTGCAGTAAAGCGCGCATTTATCTCACAGAGTTTAATCTCTCCTGTTTCAGAAATAAGAAAATCAGGGCGGATTGAGAATATACGATATGGCTTTTGATTAGCAAGCTCAATAAGTTTTAAATGTTTGCTTGGTAATGGCAGCTTTTCGGATATATCTGTATCAATAAGATAGTTTTCAACAATTACTTTAATTGCTTTTTGCAGCACCTCATGCACCATGCTAATCTGACGCTCAAGTGACTGATCGCAAGCCAATAAATAAGGACTAATACGAGTGCCGTAGTGCTCAAGGGACATTTTCTCTTGTATTAAATCAATAAGTCTTTGATGGTCACACGCCCTAATGTCAATGTTATAATGCTCAGGAATTAAATGTTTCATTTGATCTGCTCTTTGTACTTATCAAACTCAGTAAAAAATCGAATACGCATCAAATGACGCAAGGGATCGTTGATGGTTGTTCTAGCGTGCAAATAGCGACGATTATCAAGTATAAGTATCTGACCATCTTTAAGCTCTAATGTACGATTTAAAACAGGTGAATGACATAAACGCTCAAACTCTGCTAGCGCTTTTTTTAACTCAGGCGTCAATGTCTTTTCATTAATAATCTCTTTCCTATAACGCACGTTAAAGTTTCTATCGATAATCTTAGCACTAATTGATTCAACACCGCGCTTAAACTCTGGCGGAACAATGATATCAACCGCTTCATTTTGTAAAATATCAAGTGACTCTGGAGTTAAGTGCTGAATCAATGTCGAACAGTCTACCAATAGATTCTTACCACCACCATGGCGATCATGTCTAACACAATACAGTCCAAAATAATCGGGAATCGTCTTTTCATAAGAGCAATCAGTATGCAATACAAATTCATTGAGTTTATGTGAGCGTGCGAGCTTTTCTTTGCCTGAATCACCACCTTGTTTAATATGCCATACAGCATCCTCTCCTGTGCTATGCGTATGAGGACTACCTAATAATTGAACAATTCTCTCAAGGCTTTCAGAGCTTTCTTCTTCATAACCTAATGATATCACTAGCACACCAACTTTATTTAAAATATATTTATACAACCCTTCAGCAATAGGTTGATCTTTAAAGTCTAGTGATTGATAACACATTTTGGGCAAACGAATTGCCTGACTGTATTGATAAACTTGCTCAATATCGATTACATGCGACATAAATTATTCCTCTATTTTAATATTTAAATGATTAAGCTTATTTTCTCTTTTATAATTAATCTGGCTTGCTAAAGACCTCACCAATAATAATCCCCGACCACGCAGTGCACTCACATCTGCTGTGGCCTTTTTTATTGCTGCTGCAATGTCAAAAGCTTCAGTGTTGTCAATGACCGTAATTTCAATACATTTATCATCAAGCGCTATACAGACATCAACTGATAATTCGTCCACGCAAGCAGTATGAGTAAAAATATTTTCCACCAATTCTTCTAAGATTAATCTAACTTTATAAAGACTTTGAGCATTCAGCTTATCTTGCAATTGACGCATTATTTTATTGAATTCAGCATCACGATCAGATTGATTAATGATATTTAATTTAATCAATTAACAACCTTAATTACTTTATTCAAAAGCCCTGTGACTTCAATAATATTTAACACCATCCCATTAACATTAATTAACTCTAATGTGCAGCCCTGCTTTTTAAGCACTTGCACTAGCAAAATGAGTGAGCTTAATCCCGCACTACTAATATAACTCAAAGCAGTACAATCCATTCTTGTTACTGTGGTTGCATTTGTAATTAAGCCTTGCATATCTTCATCAAACTGACTGCTGGTATAGGCATCTAACTCCCCATTGAGCACAATGATTAATTGATCATTTGCCTTGTGGCTTTGAATATTAATTTTTTTTTTTCACTTTAATCCCCATTTTTACAAGAATATTATTTGCATTGGCTAATTATACGAATATAGAAAATATAATCAACAAATATTAAATAAAAATTAAGTAAGAATATTTAACTTACTTAAAACTTAACTTGATTATATAACAACCAATGAAAGATTGACAAATATCATATATATTCAATTACAACAAAAATTTTATTTACATCCAGTAGAGATACCTATGAGCATCATCCATGGTACTCTGTCTTTGATCTATAGATTATTCATGATCTATCTTTCTGTATAGGTTTCTAAATTTAATCATTTGATAAAGTTTGATGTAGTATTTATTTTAAAAGCAATTCCTGACAAACAAATCTCATACGAAAAACCGCAATGCTTGACCAAGCTTTTTACCAAATCCTAAATTAGCATCAATCGTAAATATCGGTTGATGCCAGTTACGAATCCACGTTAACTGGCGTTTGGCTAGCTGGCGTGTTGCTGCAATGCCCTTGGCAACAAATTCATTATAATCATACTCACCATCAAGATATTGCCATGCTTGACGATAACCGACACTGCGCATCGATGGCAGATCCGCATGCATAAGTTCTAGTTTTTTAAGTCCTTCAACTTCTTTTAAAAAACCATTATCTAGCATTTGCATAAAGCGCTTTTCAATCATCTGATGCAAATATTTACGATCATTTGGAACTAACGCGCATAGCTTAAGTGATTGACCTAAACCACCCTCTTTGGCATTTTCAGCAATAACATGCGAGTAAGGTTGATCAGTAAGTAATATCACCTCAACGGCACGCTCAATTCGCTGTTGATCATTTGGATTAAGCTTGTTTGCTGTGAGAGGGTCTTTGTGCATCAAGAAGTCATACCAATATGCCAAATCTTGGAGCTTTATGGTGTCACGCACTTTATCATCTGCTTCAGGTAGCTTAGATATACCTTCTTGCAATGCTTTAAAGTACATCATCGTGCCACCTACAAGCAACACTTCCTTGTTACGTGCATGAATCTCTTGGATCAATCGCTTAGTATCATTGATAAAATCATTGACCGAGTAATTAAACCACGGCTCGATAATGTCAATTAGATAATGGACAACACCATTCATTTCCAAGAGATTCGGCTTAGCTGAACCAATATCTAATCGCTTGTACACCAAAGCCGAATCAACACTGATAATTTCAGCATTCATCTCTTTGGCAAGCTCAATGGAAAGAGACGTTTTTCCTGAGGCAGTCGGGCCTGCTAAGGCATAGACTTTTTTTGAAATAACAGACATGGAGAAATAATTATTGAATCAGTTGATGATTAATCTCAACTTTATATTGTTTCTTTAATGCAGCCAAATAGTCATTTAGCTCGATATTGCTATAGTTGTTTTGCAGCACTTGCATTGGCAACTCATCGGTGCCATCAATGACTTTTGCTACTTCATATACCCAATATGATTCACCATTCTTTGCCAATTTGTATGACTTCAAACCATCGCTGAAAATAGCTGTTTTTAAGTCTTGGTCGAGAGTGAAGTCACTGCGTGAAACGGTTTCGGTTTTTGCCTTCACCGTTTTGACTTCTTTTTTATCTTGTAAAGCTTTAAGCGCATCTTGTGCTGCTTTTTGCGCTTGCGCTAATGACTCTGTGGCAATATACGCCGTTTTGACCTTATCTTTAACCTCAGCAAAGCTTAAGGTATGTTTCGGAATCATCTTGTCAACTTTATAGATAATGCCATCGGTTTGACCTTGAGCAATAAAGCCTTGCGCTTTGTTGTGATCAAATACCGCCTCTTGTAATTTGGCATTGCCTTCAACATTTGCACTTGTCGTCTTTTTATCAAATGCCTTTGTCGTGGTAGGCGTTAATTTATTGGCTTTAACGACTTGATCAAAGCTATTGCTATTAATACTTGTTAACACTTCATTAAACTTAGTCAATGCCGCACGATTTTTAAGAATCTTTTCAATCACAGGCTTTGCTTCTGACAATGACATTTCGGCAGGGGCTGTGATTTTTGTTAATTTAACAAACTCATTATCTGATGTTTCTTTGACAGGTGATTCAAGCGTTAAATTAAATAACGCAAACTGCGCAAAGCCTGAAGCATCTGCTTGTGATAATGGCTTTATTTGTTCAATTTTAACTTCTTTTAACTCATCAGCGGTTAATGCCTTATTGGCTTTAAGCTTATCAGCAATTGCTTTACTGTCTTTAGCTTTTTTATCAATCGTGATTGTCTCACCAGCTCTTAACTCAGGTGACATAAGCGCATCTTTATTGGCTTGATAATAGCTATTGATTTCACGCTCAGATACTGGCTCTTTGCTCACAAAGTCCTGAGATGATAATTTGACATAAGATACAACCGCTTGCTCAATCTGCTCATATTGCGCCTTGTGTGCATCATAATAAGCTTGAAGCTCCTTGTCTGTTGGTTTGATCTTACTGGCATAATCTTTTGCCGCAAAATCATAATAAGTCACTTCGCGCTTTTGTCCCATTAATGCACTTAGTGTTTTTTGTTCATCACTTAACACAAACTCACTTTGCAATAGCGGTGTCACAATACTTGAGGTCAAAAGGCTATTGGCGATAAGCGCTTTAATATTGCCGGCACCACCATATAGCTTAGCCAACTCATCAAAACGTTTAGCTGAGTATTGTCCATTTTCAATAAATGCCGGATTTTGGAAAATTGCAGTGGATACCGCAGATTGTGTAATGGCAATATGCGATGCCGTAGCATCTTGTTGCAACAATGCTTGATCCACTAATTGATTTAATGTTTTCTCTTGTAATGCTTTTTGATCAAGTGAAGGCTGTGCTTGCATATTTTGCGACAAGCTTTGTTGATAGCTATTTTGCGAGATTTGCACATCACCTACTTTTGCCACAGATTGAGGTGAAACGCCACCTGAGACAAAAAAATAACTAATACCTGTTAATACAAAAACCGCACTCACTGCGATGATGATAATCCACGTAATCCAACCTTTAAATTTATCATTAATCGATTGCAACATATGACACTACTACCTACTTCCATTGAGCTTAAAATTAAGTTGTCACATCTTAGCATGGGATATACCGCTCGTGAATCATTTTGCGGTGTTTAATAGTGAAAACAAAAAAGGCATGCTAAAAGCATGCCTTTAAATATATGGTGGGTGCTGAGGGGATCGAACCCCCGACCCTCGCCTTGTAAGGGCGATGCTCT
>NZ_JBXTEF010000082.1:0-2376 GCF_057495195.1 Cysteiniphilum sp.
GCTCTTAGCTCAGTTGGTTAGAGCAGCGGACTCATAATCCGTTGGTCGCAGGTTCGAGTCCTGCAGGGCCCACCATATTCAAATTCTTTTCCATAAGAAAAAATCTGTACAATTCGTCTAGATAGTGATGTTATGGATTATTTTAAATCAATGGGAAAAGGCTACCAAACAAAAATTAATTCTGTCCTTAGAGAGTACAAGCGCTGCCATTAAGAAAATCATCCTCGACAGTTGCCTTATCGTAACTTTTAACCTTTGACATAGCTCAATGCGTCTTTAAAGGTATGAATACCTGCTTCAGGGCGAGTCGCATGCTCACTTAGGAATCGGCGATATAGGCGTGCGTTAGGGTAACCATTAAATAAATTAAGCGTATGACGTGTAATATGATTAAGCTTGCGATCAGGTGCTTTTAGCTCTTCTTCAATATAGGGAGTTAAACGCTCAGCAACTTCAAAAGGGGTAAGGTCAAGACTTTCCTCATTATAAAAGAGATGGTCAACGTCTTTAAATAACATTGGGTTGTGGTAAGCTTCGCGCCCAATCATCACGCTATCAACATATTGTAAATGCTGATTGATATTATCTAAAGTTGTTATACCGCCGTTAATGCCAATTAACTGTTTGGGGAATAGTTTTTTAATTTGATAAACCGTGTCATATTGTAAGGGCGGGATTGTACGATTCTCTTTGGGGCTTAAGCCATTTAGCCAGCCTTTTCGTGCATGAATACAAATAAAATCAGCCTTAGCATCGACAATACCTTGGATAAAGTACACAAGCTCTTCAAAGCTATCTTTATCGTCAACGCCAATGCGACATTTTACTGAAACAGGGATGTTAACCGCTTGTTTTAAGGCATTAACACATTCAGCAACGAGCTCAGGCTTATACATCAATGATAGTCCAAAATCGCCACGTGAGACGCGATCACTCGGACAGCCAACATTCAAATTGATTTCGTTATAACCTAAGTCTTCAGCAAGTTTAGCGCAAAAGATGAGATCATTTGGGTTGTTGCCACCTAATTGTAATGTCAATGGACTTTCCTCTGGTGAGTACTGCAATAAGCGTTCACGTGGTCCATGAATGATCGCATTGGCTGTAATCATCTCCGTGTAAAGCATGGTTTTTTTGGTGATTAGGCGCATTAAATAACGATAATGCCTATCTGTCCAATCGATCATTGGTGCGATACAAAGGGTGCGATTAAGTGGTTGTGTCATCGGTATTCTATTTATTCAAAACTTAAGAAAGCTATGGTAAAACATTCCCTGTAATTGTAAATGGAATAGGTGATTTATTTGCCATAAAGACTAGTTTTATCAAATTGTATTTTATATGCTCGATGGGTTTTGGGAAAAATGAGAAATGATAAAGGGGGGCGATATGCTACTACAAGTCAATAACTTATTAACCGTTGCCATTGCTATTTTAGTACTATTGGTTGGGATTTTTATTCAAAAGCGTGTGAGTATATTAAGTCGTTTTTTTATACCTGCCCCTGTTGTCGGTGGATTGCTTTTTTCTATATTGCTCGCTGTACTTAGTTATTTTGATTATATACATATTAATTTTGATGCATCAGCTCAGAAATATTTTATGTTGATATTCTTTTCAACGATTGGCTTTGCCGCGAGTTTGCGTTTTTTGTTTATTGGTGGCAAGGCCGTATTGATCCTATTTGCCTGTATGTGCGTGCTGGTTGTTTTACAAAATAGCTTGGGTGTATCATTGGCGATGTTGCTTGATATGCCGACAGCTTTTGGTTTGGCTAATAGCTCGATTACGATGATCGGAGGGCATGGCACGGGGTTAGCATTTGCTGAGACGTTGCAAAGTGACTTTGGATTGCAAAATGCAGCAACGATTACAGCAGCGGCAGCAACGGTGGGGTTGATTGCAGGAAGTCTTTCAGGAGGGCCAGTTGCAAAGTTTCTCATGCGTAAATATAAGCCAGAAGTCACGGGCAAAAAAATGGATGCGGAAAGTCTTAAGAAACTGCAACTACATAAACCAAGTAAGATTTCTCAAGAGGGTGTCTTTAATGCAGTGATTATGATTGCGTTAGCAATTGGTTTTGGCAGTATTTTTTCGGCATGGTTTAAGTCACTTAATATCATTTTACCTGATTATATTGGTGCAATGTTGGCAGCGGCAATCTTGCGTAATTGCTCAGATATTACTGATTGGTATGAGGTCAAGCACACTGAGTTGCAGGTCTTAGGTGCTATTTCACTTTCTATTTTCTTATCGATGGCGCTGATGCAAATGAAGCTGTTGGCACTTGTGAACTTAGCGATTCCAATGCTAGTGATCTTATTTGCACAAGTGGTATTAATGGTGCTATTTGCCATTTTTGTGATTTATAAATTA
>NZ_JBXTEF010000083.1:0-4868 GCF_057495195.1 Cysteiniphilum sp.
GCGTAGTGAAGTGAAAGTTTCATGCTGCGTTCTTCGAGGAGTCGCACTCAGCAATGGGTGCGGCTTACTCTACTGAAGGTTTTTGTAGCGAAGCTAAAGCAAGCAACATCCTTACTGAAGGTCCCATCTATTTTGAGCATATTTTGCAAAACATTGACATACTCATAGATAAATATCTTACCGACAACGTTAAAGCAATTTATAGCAGTCGCTATCTTGCAGAAATTGTCACTGCCATAAATAAACAAAATAAGAAGCATCCTGATATTAATCTATACATTATCAGTAACGGTATGAGTGCCAATATCAAGCAGCTCATAAAAGAAGGTCAAATTCTAGCAACTATAAAAGAAGATCACGCTCAGCAAAGCTATCTTGCGGCGAAGCATTTATTTTTAGCGCTACATGGCGAACAACTTGATATCAACCATAACGTATTAGTCAAAAGCGAGATAATTTATAAAGAGAACCTAAACTAAAAAATTTTAAATTAAGATGTTCACGCGAACACGAAAAAATAACCACAAGAATCAAAGTAAAAAACTAAATGAGGTCAACAAAATGAAAGGTATATTTTCAGCACTTATGGTGGCATTTGATGAACAAGGCAATATTGATGAAGCTGGGTTAAGAGAGATCATCCGTTTTAATATTGATGTGCAAAAAGTTGATGGTTTATATGTTGGTGGCAGCACAGGTGAAAACTTTATGCTATCAACTGCTGATAAGAAAAAAGTATTTAGTATCACCAAATCTGAAGCTAAGAGCCAGGTCACTCTAATTGCACAAGTCGGCTCACCTAACCTGCAAGAAGCCATTGAGCTTGGACAATATGCAACTGAATTAGGCTATGATGCGATTTCTGCGGTGACACCTTTTTATTACAAGTTTGATTTCACTGAAGTTAAAGATTACTACCAATCCATTGCGCACGCTGTTGATAATAAATTGGTGATATACACCATTCCAATGCTCACGGGTGTTAATATGAGCCTTGAACAATTTGCCGAGCTTTTTGCCATTAAAAATGTGATAGGCGTAAAATTCACTGCAGCTGATTTGTTTTTACTGGAACGCCTACGCGAGAAATTTAGTGATAAGATCATCTACTCGGGATTTGATGAGCTATTGCTTCCTTCTGCGGCTATCGGCATTGATGGCGCTATTAGCAGCACCTACAACATCAACAGCACTCGCGCTCGCGGCATATTAGAAGCTGTTGATAACGGTCAGTTAGCACAAGCGCGCAAATTGCAAAATGAGTGTAATGATATTATTTCTGCTTTACTAAAAGAGAGTTTCTTTCAATCGCTTAAAGCAATGCTTACTCTGCATGATGTAAACGCAGGGATATGCAAAAAACCATTTAAAGCAATTTCTGATAAAAGATTTAATGAGCTAAAAGCGCTCAAGGCACAATATTTCTAAACTTTAATTTACCATAAAGCTAATACATACTGGAGGGCAGACATGAAAATAGAGTTAGGCATCATCAACTATTGCGTGTTGATCATATATTTACTTGGCATGCTTGCCGTTGGCATTTATTTCTCAAAACGCAGTGGTAAAGATACAGACAACTTTTTCAAGGCGGGAGGTCGTGTGCCTGGTTGGGCAGTTGGCATTAGTATCTTTGCCACCACGCTCAGTGCGATAACTTTTATGTCAATTCCAGCGCTTGCCTATCGTCAAGATTGGGCAATGGGCTTTAATAATCTATCAATTGTTGCAATTGCCCCTCTTGTGGTGATTTTTGCAGTACCTTTTTTTAGAAAGCTGAAAGTCACAAGTGCTTATGAGTATTTAGAATATCGCTTTAATGTCAAAATGCGTTTGCTCGGCAGCATTGTGTTTATGACGTTTCATATTTTCCGTGTTGCGATTGTGATTTATTTACCTACTCTAGCGCTTGAGTCTGTCGTCAATATTAACCCTGTTTTTCTGGCAGTTGCCATTGGTGTATTATGCATTATCTATACTTTTCTAGGTGGGATTGAGGGGGTTATTTGGGCAGATGTCATCCAAGGCATCCTACTCTTAGGTGGCGCGCTATTGATCATCATTTTCTTGATTGCCAAGATCCATAATCCAGGACATGAAATCTATCATGCAGTCGCCTCAGGCAAGCTCTTAACAAAAAATAATTTCGAGCTCAGTCTATTCCACGCGACAATTATTGGCATTTTTATTGGCGGGATATTTAACAGCCTTTATCAATATATCGGCAGCCAAGATGTCGTACAAAGATATAACGCAACGAAAGATATCAAAGAAACCAATAAAGCCATTTATCTCAATGCTAAGCTTGCTTTCTTAGTAATTTTTATCTTCTTTGGCATGGGTACTTTACTGTTTATTTACTATCAACAACATAGTGCTGATTTACCCACTGGTTTTAATCTCGACTCTATCGTGCCTTATTTTATTGTGACGCAAATGCCCATTGGTATCGCAGGCTTTATTATCGCGGCGATTTTTGCTGCTGCACAATCAACGATATCAAGTAGCCTCAACAGTATATCAGCATGCTTTGTTACCGATATCACTGAACGTTTTTTCAATAAAACTTCCGAAAAAACAGCTGTACTCATTGCAAGATTGGTCATTATCATTGCAGGCATTATTGGCACTATTATTGCCTTGTATATGACAGTAACCAATCAATCGCACCTGCAGATTTTTTTCCAATCAATTTTAGGATTATTTGGCGGGCCTATTGCTGGCGCGTTTATTATCGGCATATTCTCTAAGCGCGTTAGTGGTAATGCAGTATTCTTCGCAGTACTTATCAGTGTGGTTATTCTTTACTTTGTGACCAAGACTGATATTTATTTCATGTATTATGGACTTGTTGGTGTGCTCTCAAGCATGATTTTAAGCTACCTACTAAGTTTCATTTTCCGCACATCCAAAACAGTCACAGGCTTAACCTACGCAACCGTTGATGAACCTATAATAAATGAAAAAACGACCTAAACAGCTAACACGGAAATCATAAACGATGAAAACACTATGCTTTGATATCGGCGGCACTTACATAAAACATGGTTTGATTGACCAACAAGGCAAATTGCATGATCACGGCAAATTCCCAACACCTAAAACAAATTGCCAAAGCACTATTCCAAAGGCATTAATTGACTTCACACAACAGCTAACGATTAGTGAATCCATTAGCAATATCGGCATCAGTAGCGCCGGTCAAGTGGATAGCCAGCATGGCACAATTATTTACGCTAATGACAACCTGCCTGATTATAGTGGCTGCAAGCTTGTCAAAGCGTTGATCACAGCGACTAACATTAATACTTATGTTGAGAATGATGCCTATTGTGCAGCATTAGGTGAGATGCAAATGGGTGCTGCCAAAGATGCTAATAACTTTCTATGCTTAACACTCGGCACGGGTGTTGGTGGTGCTTTTATCCTTAATCGCAAGCTCTATAAAGGTGCCCATAACTGCGCTGCGGCGATCGGCTACCTTAACACCAACAATTCGTGTATTGACAAGGTCGTATCAACTCGCGGCATCCTTGAGCATTATCATATAATAAGTGGCCATAAACTCAATGGTGTTGAATTTTTTGAGCAAGTAAAAGCAAAAGAGAAATATGCACTTACTGTGTATGAAACATTTATTCACAACTTAAGTGACGGGCTTTTAAGTGCGATTTATCTACTTGATCCGGAAGTAATTGTTCTAGGAGGAGCCATCTCTTCTCAAGGTGATTTTTTATTTAACGACATCAATCATGCACTGCAAGCTAAATGCTTGCCTGTACATCGCACCATTAAAGTCATCAAGGCACAGCTTGAAAATACAGCTGGGCTAATGGGCGCCTATCATATAACACAACACCGTAATTATTCTCACACATAGATAATATCAGGAGAGCATCAATGCCAATATCTATTACTGACATTTTACCTCGTGGTTTAATTGTCTCATGTCAAGCACTCAGTGATGAGCCACTGCATAGTCCATATATCATGGCAAAAATGGCGCTAGCAGCCAAACAAGGTGGCGCCATTGCCATTCGCGCAAACTCTGCCATCGATATTGCAGCCATTAAAAAAGAAGTCAATTTACCCATTATTGGGATTGTTAAAAGAGATTATCCTGATTCTCAAGTTTTTATTACTGCAACAATGAATGAGATCAACGAACTTGCAAATTCAGGTTGCGAAATCATGGCACTTGATGCAACGGCAAGAACAAGACCTAATAAACAAACATTGGCTCAATTTGTACATGAGATTCGTTGCAAGTTTCCAGAGCTTTTTCTCATGGCTGATTGTGCTACATTTGATGAAGGCATCTATGCACATGAGCTTGGATTTGATCTCATTGCTACAACATTAAGCGGTTATACCGAGAATACACAAAACACCCCATTACCTAATATCGAGCTAGTACAAAAACTATCTTCAGCACTAACCACACCTGTTATTGCTGAAGGAGGAATTTCCACGCCAATAGAGGCAAATAAAGCTTATCAATCTGGAGCATATGCTATCGTTGTTGGCTCAGCCATTACACGCCCTCAATTAATCACTCAAAGCTTTGCACAGTCAATTATTATCAACCCCTGATCAACTGATACCAAACACCACAACATGATTTGTGATGGGTGTAGCAAATATTTCATTATTTTTAAAAATTAGGCGTTGACATCTAATCGGAAATCTATAGAATGCCTTTCTGTTGCCGACATGGCTCAACTGGTAGAGCAGCCGACTTGTAATCGGCAGGTTCCGGGTTCAAGTCCTGGTGTCGGCACCATCAAAAGCGGAGTGGTAGTTCAGTTGGTTAGAATACCTGCCTGTCACGCAGGGGGTCGCGGGTTCGAGTCCCGTCCATTCCGCCA
>NZ_JBXTEF010000084.1:0-42580 GCF_057495195.1 Cysteiniphilum sp.
CATTAACACAATAAATTATGGATTGGCAACTCGTAAACTTTATTTTTGATTATTATTCAACCCTTGATTCGCATTTGATAACATTCGTTAACATCCTATTAATCAATCCTCACAGTAATTTACCGAAAAAAATGAGCATGTGCGACAAAAATATCAGATAAACATTATAAAAATTACATAAAAATGACAAAATCGACAAAAGGAAGGAAATAAACCAACAAAAATAAAAATAGACTAGATTTCATAACGAAATTAAATTACTTACAACATTGGATGTTAACCATTTACAGATTAAACTGAATCTCTGCTACTTTGGGGGCCGTTAACATTTGCGTCAATGTCACAATATTTTCTTGCAAAACAGGCATATTAGGATTAATGCAATTAGCAACCCAGCCAACACAGGGTATTTGTTGCTGTTTAAGATAGTATTCAGTTAACAAAGCATGGTTAATACAGCCAAGCTTCATAGCGACGACTAAAAGCACTGGAATATCCAACGCCTTTAAATAGTCCGCCCATGTTTCATTGAAATTTAATGGCGTTAATAAGCCGCCTGCGCCTTCAATAAAAGTGATATCACTGCTAATTTGCGCTAAAGAATGCTTGGTTTGCGCAACAAGTTTTTCAACAGTTAATGATTTATTTGCTTGCTTTGCAGCAATGTGTGGCGCAATGGCAGGTTCATAAACGTTAGGGTTTATCACCTCATAAAGAAGTGGCACAGAAGATGCCTCTTGTAAGGCCAATGCATCCTCATTAACTAAGTGACCACCTTCAATAAAAGCGCCTGATGCCATTGGTTTTAATCCAGCGACTGTTAAGCCTTGCTTTTTTAATTGATTCATTAAATAAACACAGACATAAGTTTTACCCACTTCGGTATCTGTGCCGATAATCGCGATTTGCTTATGTTTTGTTAATTTTGTTAATGAAGATATATTCATTTGTTTTCCTTGTTAATTATTTTTAAAAGGTATTGCATAAAGGGCGTATGCAATACGCCCCTACGAAGATCCTTGTAGGGGCAATTCACGAATTGCCTGATGCATGCACCATCGTAGGGGTAATTCGTGAATTACCCCTACAGGAATTGTTTTATCATCACACATAACCTAACCGTATAATTTCACGGTGGTTGGTGCAATCCACAAGTCACCTGATATATGCCAAATTCTTCAATTGCCACATACACACACCATCACAGGGTAATTCATGAATTACCCCTTTGTAATAACATATAACCCAATTTCATAACTTAACGTTGTCATTTGCTCATTATCATCACGCAAATATCTCTGCAGTGATTTCATCTCTGGCCTTTCACTCTTTTCATCCCCCAAATAACTATTTACACCTGTGCTTTTTAAATGCTTAAGTTGCGCCAGCCTATTAGAAAATTCTAATTGAATGCTTTGCTTATCGATACTTAAACACTGCCAATTAAACGATTTAAACAACCATTGCATTTCATGATGCGTTGTAAATTTATTAATACGCACTATTTTTTTAAGTTCTTTAAGGGTGCCATTCACTGGAATCGAAAAGGCAAATATACCATTTGCAGCCAACACTTGATCAATGTATTTGAATAATCTTTGTAAGCAATTAGACCACTGTAGCGCCATATTACTATAGATCACATCATATTTTTTTTGAGATAACGTTTGCCAGAAAAATGATTGATTAAAATCACCTTGTATAAAGTTAAAGTTGCACCTTGATATCGACGAGCTATCAACTGCTATCTCCTTTGCTTTATCAATTAACACATCTGCAATATCAACTGCATCATAAGTCAATGGCATAATCTTTTTTACTATATCGATACTGCTAACACCATCTCCACAGCCTAGCTCTAATATATGCTGTGTATTTTTATATTGCTCAAGATGCTGAAATGCCATGTTTTTTAAATTCTCATCCACCTTGCGTTGCACTTGATCGTGTTGATGATAACTATCTTTGGCGGCACTAAAGCTTATACGAGGCGATTTTAGCATGCGCTTACCTCACTTCCTGCAAGATGTAATAAGCCTAGATGGCTTTGGTTCTTTGTGAGCTTACTATTAAATAACTTTGCCAAGGATAGACTATCAACAATCGCATCATTTTCTACCAGAAATATATTAACACCCGTTTTTTGACACAAAGCAATGGCATCTGTTATTGGCATTCTTTCAGTAAAAGAAAACATCCACTTTAAATAGTTTAATTGGCTATGATACTCTACAGCATCTGCCAGTAGGCAATATGACTCTATGAGTTTAATCCTCTCAACCTCCGGAAAAGCAACAAGTTTTAAAAATTTCTGTGACAGTTTTTTTGGGTTTAATTCATATTGTCTTATAAAGGCTTGTTTTTTCTCATCACTAGAAAATTGCCATAACAACGGCAAACCATAACAATAAATGCTTTTATTTTTGATATCTAATTTATTTTGTTGAATAAGTATCAAAACCCACAAGCCACTATGTGACCATGCATGAATGACTTCGGCTTTAGCTAATTTCACTGATAAATACTGCAATATTTGTTCTTCATCTTTTTCATCCATGCTCTCAAAAGAAGGCATATCTATGCATTGATGAGCGGATATCTCAGGGTGAAATATTTGCCAAAGACTCGCTTTAAAACCCCAACCTGATAGAAACAGATGATTTTGAACACTCATAACATACACACCAATTGATCTAATAATGCTTTAATATCACCTGTATCATGTAGCGCAGTGAGTGATATACGTAGTCGTGCACTATGCTCAGGCACCGTTGGTGGACGAATACATGAAACATAAAAACCTTTATCTTTCAGCATACTTTGTATGTTTTGTGTTTGTTGGTTATCACCAATAATAATGCTGCGAATTGGCGTCAAATCGCAAGACACAACATGAAGGCCTAGTCTTTGTGCATAGTGGTTAAAAAAGGCAATATTTTCAAACAACTTGTCACGCAAATGATCAGCGTCCATAACAAGCTGTAAACTCGCATTTAAAGCAGCAACAACCGGAATAGCAAGTGCCGTGCTATAGATATAACTACGCGCTGTTTGTATTAATAGCTCAATAAACTGATCACTTGCACAAACCAATGCACCCATAGCACCCAATGCTTTGCCGCAGGGTACGATCATGACAGGTACATCCTCAAAAGTTAACCCCGCATGATTTACCGCACCCTTGCCTAATTGACCTAACACACCAAAGCCATGCGCATCATCAATAATAAGTTTAGTAGGACCAATATTGGCAAGCTTTGCTAAAGGCGAAATATCACCATCCATACTAAAAACACCTTCGGTAATGACATAGTTGGCTTCTGGATGTTTTTTTAAAATGGTGCGCAAACTATCAATATTTTGGTGCGGATAACGCTTAAGCTTGGCGCCTGATAAGGCAATGCCATCTAAAATAGAGGCATGAACTAATTTATCCGCAACCACTGTCTGAGCATTTTTTCCTATTAGACTCATCACCGCTAAATTGGCATGATAACCGGAATTAAATAGCAAAGCACGTGGATAGCCTACGAATGCCGCTATGTCATGTTCTAACGCCTCAATGAGATAATGACTTCCTGAAACAATCGCAGATGATGTGCTACCCACACCATAACACTCAATGGCTTTCTTCGCCTGTTTTTCAACCTCAATATGCTGTGATAATCCCAAATAATCATTACCACTAAAATTGATCAACTCTCGTTCATTAATATAAATAAACTTATCTTGTATTTGGGTAAATACGCGTTGCCGATAACGTCCGCTGTGTTTAATTGCCGTTAAACGCTCATCATTCGCTAACAAGCTCATGATGTTCCTCACTATTTTTTGTTACTTTAAAGCCAAGTGTATTGAGAAGTTTTAGATCATGATTCTCTGAAGGATTCGCTGCAGTTAATAACTTATCACCATAAAAAATAGAATTTGCCCCTGCTAAAAAGGCTAAAGCTTGCATTTCATCACTCATTTGCGATCGCCCTGCTGACAGTCTGATTTTTGAGCCTGGCATTAAGATTCTTGCCACAGCAATCGTGCGCACAAAGTCAAAGCTATCAACCTCTGCTTTTTTTAGTTTATTGCCAAGTGGCGTACCTGGCACTGGAATCAATTGATTGATTGGCACGCTTGCCGGTGGTGTTTTTAAATTCGCAAGTGTCACTAACATTTGTAAACGATCATCAATCGTCTCGCCCATTCCAAGAATACCACCGCAGCAGACTTTCATGCCAGCATTTGCTACTTCTTCCAGAGTATCTAAGCGCGATTGGTAATCTCTGGTACTAATAATCTCTTGATAAAATTCCTCTGAGGTATCCAGATTATGATTGTAATAATCAAGACCCGCATCGGCTAATTCTGTCGCTTGTGCTTTGGACAACATTCCCAAAGTCATACAAGTTTCCAATCCCAATGACTTAACAGATTGGATAATCTCAAGTAATTGTGGCATCGCTTTCTCCGGTGGATTACGCCACGCAGCCCCCATACAAAAACGCTTAGCACCAAGATCTTTAGCTCTTTGGGCTTGTGATACAATACTCTGTACATCCATCAATTTTTCTTTTTGAACGCCCGCATTATAATGCCCGCTTTGCGGACAATACTTGCAATCCTCAGGGCAACTGCCTGTTTTAATGCTTAGCAGTACACACAGTTCAATTTCATCAGCAAAATTTTCGCGATGTACTGTTTGTGCCGTAAATAGCAATTCATTAAATGGTTTGTTATATAAGCTTTGTGCATAATTTAAATCAATCATTGGCATTATTATCCTTTGTTTTTCACATTGTGATACTTTTACATCGGCAACAATCTAGATATACTTGCCACTTTAGTCAACTTATAATTTAATTAAGGTTTACAAAAATGTATTCGACCAATCTTTGGCACCCTTGCTCACAAATGAAAGATTATGAAACCTTCTCACCTCTTAATATTACTAAAGCCAAAGGCAGCTTTATCTATCACAATGACAAACCGATTATTGATGCCATCTCAAGCTGGTGGTGTAAGTCATTAGGTCACAGCCACCCAGATTTGCAAAAAGCTTTAACACAACAGCTAGGTGCACTTGAGCATACCATTTTGGCAAATACCACAAACACAACCATTGAAGACTTAACACAAAAGCTCTGCCAGCTCACCCACACCGATAAAGCACTCTTTGCCAGTGACGGCTCTTGTGCTGTTGAGATTGCGATGAAAATGAGTATTCATGCCCGTGTTATTAAAGGGCAGACAAACAAAACGCATTTTGCCGCACTGCAAAATGGATATCATGGTGAAACTTGTGCCACCTTAAGCGTAAGTGATTTAGGTTTGTACAAGCATGCTTATCAACCCTTATTATTTGATTGTACTTTCTTGCAAGATATACCCTATGTGACGGGTATTAACGATCCACTTTGGCATGATGCACAACATGCTTGGCAAAAATCACAAACGCAATTAGAAGCAATTCAAGATAAGCTAAATGCCGTGATTATCGAGCCGCTTATTCAAGGCGCTGGTGGTATGCTGATTTATAGCAAAGACTATCTGGCAAGACTAGCTAAATGGTGTAAAGAGAATGATGTTTACTTAATTGCCGATGAGATTATGACCGGCATTGGACGCACTGGTAAAATGCTCGCCTGTGAACATGCTGATATTACACCTGACTTTATTTGTTTATCTAAAGGCATCACTTCAGGCATGCTGCCTTTGAGTATTTGCTTAACGCATGATGATATTTATGCGCTATTTTATGATGATTATTCAACCCAGAAAGCTTTTATGCACTCGCATACCCATAGTGGTAATACACTGGCTTCAAAAGTCGCTTTAGAAACACTCCATATTTTTGAACGTGAGCATATACTGGATTATGTTAATAAAGCATTGTCGCCAACGATGCATAATATCATGCTAGAAATCGCTCAAAGCACCCAAAAATTAAATAATGTTCGCAGCCTAGGCGGGGTTGTCGTTGCTGATCTAAAAACCACGGAACCTCGCGCGGGTTATAAGCTTTATCAAAGAGCCATTGAAAAAGGCGCACTCATGCGTCCATTGGGGAATACTATTTATTGGCTGCCACCACTAAATACTGATATTAAAACGATAAATAGGCTGGGAGAGATATTGCTTGAGCTATTATGAAGCATCAATGTATAACTATTGGCTAATCATTAGTCAAAGCTATTAGTTTCTTTCCTTCCCTTCGACTGCGCTCAGGGAGCGGCAAAGGTATAACCGTTGGCTGAGCGTCAGTCGAAGCCATATATCAATTACTTGAGTTCACTAATAAACTGACGTATTTTATCAGCTGCTATTGTTGTATCATCTAAATGCTGCTCAATTAATGAAGTAAAATAACTACCGACAATCGCCGCATTACCACCTGCTTGCCATACTGCGTGAACATGCTCAGGTTTTGAAATACCAAAGCCAACCACCATGGGTTGATCAATCAGCGCCCTTACCTGTTTAATTCGTGCGATGGTTTGTGGAGCAATCTCACTTTTAGCACCCGTGGTGCCATAACCACTTAACACATAATTAAACGCACTACTATGACTGGCTAACTGCTTGACACGCTCATCAGATGAATTAGGGGCAACCATTTGTACCGCACCAATATGATACTTCCTAAGTAATGCCTCATGCGCTTGTGACTCTTCTAACGGTAGATCAGCGCAAACTACACCATCAACACCCACACTTTGCAGTTTCTGATAAGCGCTTTCACCTTGCTTAAATAACAGGTTGTAGTAAATGAGTAAGCCAATTGCGATATCCGGATACTTTTGACGAATAATACTTAGCATCTCAATGCAGCGATCAAACGTCATGCCTGATTTTAGTGCCCTTTCCATCGAGCGTTGATTGGTTGGACCATCGGCAATTGGGTCAGAAAATGGAAAGCCAAGTTCAATCGCTTCAATACCACTATCAATTGCTGCAGATATGATATGTAGGCTCTCATCAAAATTGGGATCGCCTAAGGTGAAAAATGGCATAAATATTTTTTTGCTGTGATCTTTAAACAATGTGTCAAATCGATTATTCATCGGAAAGTCCTTTATATTTAAAATAACTCTGTAAATCTTTGTCACCCCGCCCTGATAAGTTGACCAAAATGGTTTTACCCTTCAGCTGCGACTGCGCCAATTGAAACGCCAATGCTAATGCATGCGCTGATTCAAAGGCTGGAATAATACCTTCTTGTTTTGATAACGCTTCAAATGCCGCAATAGCCTCATCATCGGTGATGGTAAGATAACTCACGCGTTTGCTCTCTTGCAAATAAACATGCTCAGGTCCAATACCAGGATAGTCAAGGCCGGCTGAGATCGAATAAGGCTCTTTGATCTGCCCATCTTTATCTTGTAAGAACAGTGATTGCATACCATGGAACACACCTATTTCACCTTTATTCATCGTTGCCGCATGCTCACCAGTTTCAATACCTTTTCCAGCAGGTTCAGCGCCATAAATAGCCACATTCTCATCACTCAAAAAACCACTAAATAGTCCAATTGCATTGCTACCTCCACCAACACAAGCAATAACTGCATCAGGCAAAGCATTGGTTAATTTAAGCATTTGCACACGTGCTTCTTTACCAATAACCTCTTGGAAGTAACGCACTAAGGCCGGAAATGGATGCGGCCCTGCCGCAGTGCCGAAGCAGTAATAGGTATCCTCAGCATGTGTAATCCAATCACGCATGGCATCATTGATCGCATCTTTCAATGTTGCACTTCCTGATGACACGCTGTGAACCTTAGCACCAAATAATTTCATGCGCTCAACATTAGGCTTTTGTCGGGCGATATCTACAGCCCCCATATAGATCTCAACTTGAAGCCCAAGCATCGCTCCTGTCATTGCCGTTGCCACACCATGCTGACCAGCACCCGTCTCAGCGATAACGCGCTTTTTGCCAAGATATTTGGCCAAGAGCATCTGCCCAATCGTATTATTGGTTTTATGTGCACCACCATGCAATAAATCCTCGCGCTTAAGATAAATATCAGCACCATATTTATCTGATAAGTTATGTATATAAGTAATCGGTGTTTCGCGTCCTGCGTAGTCTTTTAACAAACGTTTGAATTCTAACTGAAAGGATTGATCTTGTTGAATGGCGATAAAGCCTTTCTCAATCTCGGTTAAAATTGGCATCAAACTCTCTGGCGCATAACAGCCCCCAAATTGCCCATAGCGTGTATTTAATTGCATAAATTAAGACTTAAGTTAAGCATAAGTGCAGCTACGATAACATGCTTTTTATCAACGCACAAAAGAATTTTGCAATTATGTATCGATACACAAATACAATACTATCATAATCAACTATTTTTTAGATGGGTTGTTAGTTATATTTTCAAGTAAAGCATACTCATTTTTTAACAGATCAAAAAACATCACTAATTTCTGGCGGCAAAAATGCAGTAATTTTTGATTACTTTGACGATCATCTAACAGCAACAAGGCACGATAAACTGACATAAGTTCACGCATTGTTGACAGCAGCACCTTAATCATACTGATTTGCGCCTCATTAAGTTCTGTTTTAGTGTTAATAAAATTCTCAACCACATGCTTCTCTTGCAGTGCTAACTCATCGATAAGCAACCTTAATATCTCTTTATCCAAACTCTGGTCAAAGCCATTTTCTTTATCTATTGATGTCTTGTTTTTTTCTTCTCTTTGCCTTAAAAACATTTCAATAATCTCTTTATGCGTCAGATAAACCGATGAAAATTCTGCATAAAATTTTTCTCTTAAATTGCGCTGTTTTAATAGCCTGCTAATTAGCAGAATCACTAATGCCCCTATTGCAATATCTAATATACGTGCGATAAGTAACGACATATCCCAAAAGGATAAAGTACCAATAAACATCACCACAAAAATACTACTAAAGAAAACGCCCACCGCATAATGCACCACACTAAAATAAAGCGTATAAAGTGCTAACACTAAGATCACTGTGATAATCACATAAAACGGCACATAAAGGTTTAACACATAATAAGCAAATGTCCCAATAAAGCAGCCGGAAATCGTATTGATAATAACGGCTTTAGAACGAAGTAGAACCTCTCTGGCATGTACGCTAATACTAATGGATATAATTGCCAAAACACTCCAATAGTTACGTTGCAAACCAATGACTTCGGTTAATACAATTGCAATTAAGCAAGCACTTGCTACCCTTATTGCCAACAACTTGTACGCCGGCAACGCGTTTAACCAATTAGTCAATCTCATGCACAACCTCTCTTAAAGATAGCGCAGTGTTATGCATACTCTCAAGAATAAGTATTATCTCAAAAACAAGGACTTGGCAGCCTTTCAAGCTAGATGCTGTTAATACTTCTTGTTTAAAATGATTGCTATATGTTTTAAATTGCTTTAACTGATGTTTAAAGTCTTGATCTTTATTCATCAAAAACACCCAAACGGCAAGCTTCGTTGCCATATAAACGATATCTTTAATTGCCGTTTTTTTAATAATACTTTCCGCAATAGTCGATTTTCTTTTGGATAGAGTGTAGTAGAAAAAGATCAATCGAAAGGTATTTTGCACTAGGCTGTTATAATGCCCATAGCATTTATGCCAAGCAATTTTGCGCTTGGGCAAAATAATCCAGCTAGCACCTTTATCATGTAATGTAATGAGCCGTTTATTAACTTCTTTTTGGGTTTTATCTATATCAAAAACACCTGTATTGACATCAAATGCCATACGCAAGATATAGCGTGTTTCATTTTGCAGCAAAATCGCATGCATCTGTAAGACGCGTAATAACTGCCTTGGCGTATCCCATGGGCGCAGCATCAGCACCAGTACAAAAAAGGCGCTCCCTACACATAGTAGACTGATATATAACTGTATTAAATCTTGTTTAAGTACTGGTAATTGAATTGATGATATCGCCAATACAATGACTAAGTAACCAGGAAACTGATTAAATATAGGGTCATATTTCCTTACCCAAAAGGCATAATACGCACAAATAATTAACAAGGTGAAACTTAATAACTTATAGGGGTACAGCCAATAAGAGGCAGTTAATGCTAAGGCAAATCCTGCTAAAAACCATAGAAATATCTTGCGTCGTGAATATATATCGCCCACAGCACAAACGATGGCAGCAAATGCCAGAAAATAAAACACCCAAATAATTACCTCATAAACAAGTCCAAAGCGCCATGCGATTAAAAAATACACAATCATAATCGCACCAACTTTGATCACCATAGACAACACATGTGCCCCGGGATCATTCTTTGATAAGTTGTATATAAAATGTTTTATCATTTTTACTGTGATCCATGTTTATTATCTACACGCCATGCTATAATGCGCCCAATTTTTATGGTTATAAGCAAATCTTAATGCCATTGCAAATTATAGCGTTTAAACGCTAGAAATGCAGTGACACCGCTGCAACTTAGGGGTACAAAAGCGTGAGACATGATGAAACAATGTTAGAAAAACTTCAAAATGGGGAGTTTAAATTAAGGAAATCTGAACAAAAAGTTGCGAATTGGATTATCGATAACAGCCATGCAGCGACTTCTTTAAACATCACGACAATTGCACAAAACATTGGTGTTAGTGAGCCAACGATTGTCCGCTTTTGTCGTGCGGTGGGTTGCAAAGGTTTTCAGGAGTTTAAGATTCGCTTTGCTGAGGAGCTAGCCCTTGGTAAAATCAACGAATCTATCGATATTAAGCTTGATGACTCTACTGCGGTTGTTAAAGATAAGGTTGCCCAATACGCACGTGCTGCTATTGCTAATGTTGATCGTGAAATTGATGCTGAGCAACTGGAGTTAGCGACACATATTTTGATTGACTCTAATAAAGTCGTTATTTGTGGTTTTGGCGCGTCAAACTGCACTGCTTTTGATAGCTTCCATAAACTCTTTAGAATGATGCCAAAAGTTGGCTACTACCCTGATATGCATATGTCGGCAATGGCGATCGGCTCTTTGGAACCGGGTGACGCAATTATTGCCATATCTAATAGCGGTAAATCAGAGGCTTTGATTAGCTTATGCAAACTAGCACGTAGCAATGGTGCAAAAGTCATTACGATCACTGATCCAGGCTCACCGGTTGATCAAACAGCAAGCGCGCGTTTGAATATCAAAAAGCAAGTCGATACCGGATTATTTGTACCGATGGCACATCGCTTAAAACAATTAACAATTATCGACTTTTTGGTATATAACTACGCAAGATTGAATGAGCAGCGTGCAGCTCAGCGTTTAAAGAAAACAAAAACGGCGTTAACCAACTTAAAGCAGCAACACAGTATTATTTAGTTATTTTAATCATTCCCACTCAATCGTTCCTGGTGGTTTGCCTGTGACATCATAAACTACGCGTGATATGCCTTTAACTTCATTAACAATCCGATTGGAAATAAGACCTATCAACTCATAAGGCAAATGTGCCCAACGTGCGGTCATAAAGTCGATCGTCTCAACTGCTCTTAAGGCAACGACATAATCATACTTACGTTGATCCCCCATTACCCCAACTGATTTTACCGGTAAGAACACAGCAAACGCCTGACTGACTTTATCATAGTAACCACTTTTCTCTAGCTCTTGCATATAGATGGCATCGGCTTGACGCAAGATATCAGCATAATCTTTTTTAACTTCGCCTAAGATACGCACACCAAGACCAGGGCCTGGGAATGGGTGACGATAAACCATGCGATATGGCAAGCCTAGCTCAACACCGACTTTACGCACTTCATCTTTAAAAAGCTCTCTTAACGGCTCAACAAGCCCAAGTTTCATATCTTCAGGTAAGCCACCCACATTATGATGCGACTTAATCACATGCGCTTTACCGCTACTGCTGCCTGCTGATTCAATCACATCAGGATAAATCGTGCCTTGCGCTAACCATTTAGCATTTTTCAGCTTTGCTGACTCTTCATCGAAGATATCAACAAACAAATTACCAATAATTTTGCGCTTTTTCTCTGGATCATTAACCCCTTCAAGCTTAGCCAAGAACCTATCTTCCGCATTAACACGCACAACATTAACATGCATATTTTCAGCAAATGTCTGCATGACTTGATCACCTTCGTGCAAGCGCAACAACCCAGTATCAACAAATACACAAGTTAATTTCTCACCAATGGCTTTATGCAAAAGAGCAGCAACCACTGATGAATCAACACCACCGGATAAACCTAAGACGACTTCATCAGATCCAACTTGCGCTTTAATTTTTTGTACGGCATCTTCGATGATGCTTGCAGGATTCCACAACGCTTCACAGCCACAGATTTTAAACGCAAAGTTCTCAAGTAGCTCTTTACCATAAGCAGAATGCGTCACCTCTGGATGATATTGCACACCATAATATGGCTTTGTTTTATGTGCCATTGCGGCAATCGGTGCATTTTCAGAAGATGCAATTACTTCAAACTCATCACTTAGAGCAACCACTTTATCACCATGGCTCATCCATACATCTTGAGTTTGCGGCACTGATTCGTACAAAGGATTTGCTTTACTGATTTCAATCTTGGCATAACCAAATTCACGTTTATCAGATGAGGCAACTTCACCACCGAATTGATGTGCCATGGTTTGCATACCATAGCAAATGCCAAGTACAGGGATATTCAATTCAAACACACATTCGGGCGCTCTAACATGTACCGATTCATTAACTGACTCAGGTCCACCTGAAAGGATAATGCCACTGGCAGCAAAATCTTTAATAAAACTGACATCAACATCATAAGGATAAATCTCACAATACACACCAATTTCACGCACACGGCGCGCGATCAATTGCGTATATTGCGAACCAAAATCTAAAATCAACAATCTATGCTTATGTATATCTTGCATACAGGAAGTACTCATCACCACATTAAAAACTGCCCGCGATTATATCATGCCAATAAAACATTGCATCCATTTGCTTAAAATTGCTGATAAAATTTAAGTGCCAAGGCACTTTAACTCGCTTGTTACCGCGAATATTTGACTTAATATCACCAAATATCTCTTGCTATTATTAATAGCCCTTCAAACATTCATAGTAGTCACCCTGCGCATTATAAACAGTTAATTAATGCACTAACAAAAATAAGCTGTAATAATATTAAGTATCAATTATGCTCCTTAGAAAGAATCTATATGACCTCAATGCTATCTCAAGCTGCTTTATTTCTATTTTTTGCCATTATCACTGTGCCCATTGCCAAGAAATTTAAACTAGGATCAGTCTTAGGTTATTTATTGGCAGGCATTTTGATTGGTCCTTTATTTGGTCTGATTGGTTCTGAAGTATCATCGATCCAACACTTTGCTGAGCTTGGCGTTGTCATGATGATGTTTTTAATTGGCTTGGAGTTAAAGCCTAAAGAAATCTGGCATATGAAATCACAGTTACTGGGTCTAGGTGGCATGCAGATCGTGTTAACCACAATACTTTTGGGTTTATCCACTCACTTTATCTTCCGATTTGAGCTATATCCATCCATTGCTTTGGGGCTTATTTTTTCATTATCATCAACAGCCATTGTCTTGCAAAGCTTACAAGAAACAAAGCAGTTAAACACCAAAGCCGGTAAGTCAATTCTATCGGTGCTCATTTCACAAGATATCGCGGTGATTCCAATTTTTGCCATTTTACCGATGCTTGTTATTTCTTCAACTAACGCTAGTGTAGCAAATAGACATTTAGGGTTTATGGCTAGTTTGCCAGGTTATGTTCAAGCACTGGTAATATTAGCCGTGATTATTTTGATGATTTTTGTTGGCAAATATATTTTAAGGTATGTTTTTCGCTATGTTGCTAAAACCAAATTGGTTGAATTATTTACCGCTCTTGTATTGTTACTAATTATTGCGGTTTCTTTGACAATGGAATCACTGGGGTTATCTGCGGCACTAGGCACCTTTATTGCTGGTGTTATCTTATCCGAAAGTGAATATCGCCATGAAATTGAAAGCCAAATATCTCCGTTTAAAGGCTTATTGATGGGGGTATTTTTTATTTCGATTGGTGCGAGCATTAATTTTGTCTTGTTCGCTCAAAACTGGATATATATCTTAGTTGCTGTCTTACTACTAATTTGTATAAAAATCATCATATTAGCACTATTGGCAAAAGTTTACCGACTTAAAACCACAAATTTTTGGCTATTTAGCCTATCTTTGGCACAAGGTAGCGAATTTGCCTTTGTATTATTGGGATTTGCATTAACCCTGGGGTTATTTCAAAGCTATATTGTGAGCATTGCCATATTAGTCATTATTCTGTCGATGCTGTTAACGCCTATAATTTTCTTAATTTATGAACGTGTCATCCTCGTGAAATATCAAAATAAACAAAACATGCCTAATGACACTATTGCACATCAAAGCAATATTATTATTGCCGGTGCTGGTCGTTTTGGTCAAATTATCGCGCGCGTATTAAATGCCAACCAACATGAGCCTGTTATTCTTGATTATGATATTGATATGGTTGAAACCTTTAGAAAATATGGTAATACAGCTTATTATGGCAATGCACTCTTACCCGAGGTTTTAATCTCAGCAGGCATCATGAATTCAACTATTTTCGTCGCGGCCTTAGATGATCGTGACAGTCAAACAGAGCTTGTAGCAATGGTTAGACGACATGAAAAAAACATCAAAATTATTGCGCGAGCACGCGATAGGCACCATGCCTACGAATTAGAAGAAGCAGGCGCTAATTATGTTATTCGAGAGACCTTTGAGTCCGCTAGTACAACGGCTATTGAAGCACTTATAATGCTTGGTGACGATAAAGATATTGCCACACAAAAAGTAAATATCTTCAAAGCGCATGACATTGAATCCATGAAAAAACTAAAACAAGAATGGCTTGAAAATGGCACGAACAAAGACTATATCGACCATGCAAACACCAATAAACAAATGCTTGCTGCATTAATGGCAAAGAGCGCTAAAGATTAATGATTTACAACTGATGTATTCGCATCACATAAAAAACAATAAAAATAATGCGCGCTTCACAGCTGATTGCTATGATAATCAAGTGATAAATTTAATATATAACCAATAACACACATGGATCTTAGCTTTACACTTATTCTTTTGGTCGTTTTAATTTTGTGCTCTGCCTTTTTCTCAGGCTCTGAAACCGCAATGATGTCGTTAAATAAATATAAATTGCGACACATGGCAAAACGCAAAAATAAAGCCGCTAAGCGCAGTTTAAACCTTATCAAGCGCCCTGATCGCCTGTTAGGCATGATCCTTGTTGGCAATACCTTTGCCAACATCATTGCCTCAGCCATTCTAACAAGCTATGCCGAGCAACATTTTGGGCACATTGGCATGATTATTTCAACCATTGTGCTCACCATTATTATTCTTCTATTTGCTGAGATTATTCCAAAAACATTGGCTGCTCTTTTTCCGCAAAAATTAGCATTTCCCGCTTCTTTCTTATTGCTCATTTTACTGGTTTTATTTTATCCACTTGTATGGCTATTAAATGGTTTTGCTAATCTGTTATTCCGTTTAGTAGGACTTAACATAAAACACAAAGAAACCGCTGAGCCATTAAGTAGTGATGAGATTCACTCGGTTGTTCACGACTCCAAAAGTAAATTGGGTCCCCGCAACAAAAATATGCTTTTAGGTGTGTTAGAGCTTGATCAGATCAAAGTCTCTGATGTCATGATCCCACATCATAAAATTGAGTATCTCAACTTGAGTCTTGATATTGATCAAATCATTCATCAAATTATCCATTCTAAGCATTCAATTTTAATTGCCTGCTATGAAAATATTGAGGACATAGCCGGCATCATTCTTACACGAGAGGCATTAAAGTTTATTGCCACAGATGACACACCCACCTATGAAGAGGTTTTGACATTGCTTAAAGAGCCTTACTATATTCCTGATCATATCTCTATTAAGCGCCAATTGATTAATTTCCAACAAAAAGGTATGCGCTTTGCTACCGTGGTGAATGAATATGGTGAGATTGAAGGCATTATTACTGTTGAAGATATTATTGAAGAAATCGTTGGTGAATTTGCCGATACATACAACCTTGAAACCCATATTAAAACGGGCAAAGACAACACTTATAGCACCACTGGAGATACCACCATTCGTGAGATTAATCGTCATTTGCATCTACATTTACCAACCCAAGGTGCTAAAACAATCTCTGGCTTTATTATCGATGAATTACGTGAAATCCCAATTGGCAACTGCTGCCTTAAAATCAATGGATTTATCATTGAGGTGAAGAAGGTTGAAAACAATATGATTAAACTGGTTAAGATCCATGAGATCAACTAAATTTCTGGCGATTGCTCTACGCGATAATTGCAGATATATACAGTCAAATAACCAGTTATAGACAAAAGCATAAACCAAGAAAAATACGACAAAACCAATATCAACAATAAATGCCTGCCATAATGTCATATTAAGCCAATAAGCAACCAATGGAATGGTGACAACAAGAAGTCCCAACTCAAATAATAATGCATGTATTGCTCGGATAATTGCACTTCGCTTAAAACGATCTTTGCCAAGCTTTGCCTCATAATGATCAAACATCCAGTTATAGATAAAATTCCACAACATCGCCATCAATGAGATAAGCACACCCAATACACCTACTTCAACAATACTCTTATTCAATACCAATGCTGCGACAGGCGCAAAAATAATAAGCGCAAATAACTCAAAACCAATCATATGAATGACTCGTGTCGTCAAACTAAATCCATTATTCTGTTGCATAACAAACTCTCTTTTTTTGTTGTTGCTTAAATTAATCATTAGTTTAGCTAAATCCCAGTCACTTTAAAACACGCACTAAATACGCACTTTGCCATATGGTTATCGTTAAATTCGCACATAAGAAAAAGTTATTACCCATTGTTATAACAACACCTTATTACTACGCTAAACATCAAATAAAAAAGATATCATTTTACAGGGAATCGTTATGCATAAACCCATTATTTTTTATATTAGCTTACTAATGACTAGCTTGTTGTACGCTGATAACACCACATCAATCAACAATAACTACGACAAATCAAATAGCACATATGCCTCACTGTTTCCAATACAAAAAGCTTCATTATCAAGTCCCATGACTGGTGTTATTCAGAAAATCAACTTTCGCCCAGGAGATCAATTCAAACAAGGTGATGTGCTGGTACAGTTTGATTGTGAAGAGGTTGATTTAAAAAGCAAACGTGCTCAAGCTGAGCTTGATGCCGCTAGCGCGCAACTAGATAGTACAACTGAGCTTATGCGTTTAAACTCGGCGAGCAAAATTGAACTTGCAAAAGCAAAAAGCCAGTTTGAAATTGCAAAAGCTGATCTTAACATCATGAAATTCCAACAAAAACAATGTCAGGTTTTAGCCCCCTACCATGGCGAAGTTGTCCATCAATCCGCTGAGGAAAATGAAACCGTTAAAACGGATGATCCCTTAATTGATATCATTGATAATCGCGAGCTTGAGATTAAGATGTATATTCCCTCCATCTGGCTGCAACATATCAAAGCACAAACACCTTTTACTTTAGTGTTAGATGAACTACCAAAACAACGCTTTAATGCCACAGTAACAAAGATCGTCGGACAAATTGACCCAGCAAGTCAGTCTATTTTAATCTACGGTAAGCTAGTAATGCCCGATACTAATAAGAAACTCACACCACAAATGCTATTCTCAGGCATGAGTGGTATTGCCTATTTTAATCCAGACATGCACACATCGATTAATAAGGAGTAGGCAATATGAAAGATACATTAGCCAATCTACTTTCTTTACAACAAGAGCTAAGAGAAATCAACAAACTCAATGAGCTTGCATTTTTTATTGCGCATCAAAGCAAAGTTGTTATTGATTACCAACGCGCCATAGTATGGAGCTCATGGCAAAACAAACATATCCAAATTAAAAGCATCTCCGGCATTACGCGTTTGAATAAAACAAGCCCCTATCAACTGTCTGCTACTGAGTTTATTGATAAATTAATCACTTATTATGCACAAAATAAAGAAGTGCAAACGATTGATAGCGAGACAGCTGTTGAAGCCGTTAATAAGATTTGGTTAGAACCCTTATCCAAATATGTCACCTTCTACTTTTTTCGCAATAGCCACAAAGAAGTTATCGGTGGCATACTATTATTAAACAATGAACTACCTGAAGAAAATGAATTTAAACAATTTGACTGGATCGCCCATTCCTACAAACAAGCATGGCTTCATTTAAGCAAACCACGCAATATCTTTGGACAGTTTACCTATTACTTTAAAAGTCGTAAACGTCGTATTATATGGCTCATCATTGTAGCTGCATTTCTGGCGATGTTTATCCGCGTACCACAAAGTGTATTAGCACCTGCCACAATTATTGCCAAAGACCCTATGATTATTACCGTACCAATGGAAGGTGTGATCGAGACTGTATTTGTAAAACCTGAGCAGTATATTACGCAAGGTGAGACATTATTTGATATGGATAAGCGAGATCTTCTCAATGCTCATGAGCTTGCACAAAAAGAGCTTTCAACAGCTACTGCTAAATACAAAACAGCCGTTCAAAGCAGTTATCAAGACATTGAAAAACGTGCTGAGATTCAAGTTTTACAAGCGCTAATGCAAGAAAAACAACTTGAAGTTGACTATACCGCCCATCTAATTAATGAATCAGACGTCAAAAGTCCTATTAATGGTATTGCTATTATTGATACGCCTAACCAATGGTTTGGTAAACCCGTTGTCACGGGTGAGAATGTTATGCAAGTAGCAACGCCAGGCCAAGTTGAGATAGAAATCTGGCTGCCTGTTGCTGATGCCATCAATTTTAACAAAGGTGACAAGGTCAAGTTATTTCTAAATGCTGACCCGCTTAACCCTGTTTATGGCATTATTGATTATGCAAGCTTTGAAGCAACGATTACACCATCGCAAATTCTGGCTTATCAGGTCATTGCTCGTATTAATTCAAATCAAGACATACCTAAAATTGGCAGCCAAGGAACTGCCAAATTGATGGGTAATAATGTTAGTTTATTTTATTACTTATTCCGTAAACCAATCACAACCTTACGACAATTTTTTGGGTGGTAAAGTATGCAAATGTCAATGAACTCAGAATTACCAGAAATTCTCCCTTCTTTGCGTGAAGGTGTTATCTTGCAAAAAGGTGGCATGGACTTTAATAATAGTCCAACATGGGTTGTGCAGGATCTTTTAAATAATCGTTTTTTCCATCTTGGTTGGCGCGAGCATGAGATATTGCGCTTTTGGCAAAGCATTTCCCCTGATGAGTTAATTAATACAGTTAAAGCAAACTCTCTGGCACAAGTTACGACAGATGACATTACACAAATATTAAAATTTTTATCACAAAATTGCCTGATTGAGCAGTCTTTTGGCACCATGAAGACCATTAATGAAACGCAAGCACCGAAAAAAATGAATTGGTTTTTATGGCTTGCTAAAAACTATTTGTTTTTTCGCGTCCCCTTAGTCAAACCGAATCGCTTTTTAAATGCTATTTATCCTTATATGCGTTTTGCACTTGGTAAAGGTTTTGCATTAAGCATGATCATATTAGGATTTATTGCCATTATCTTTACATTGAGACAATGGGATCAATTTACGCATACCTTTTTTGCCCTTTTTTCCATCCAATATATCTTATTGTATGGTATTGCATTAATACTTGCTAAAAGCTGTCATGAATTAGGACATGCGTTAATGTGTAAAAAATATGCGCTGAATGTGCCCACAATGGGGATCGCTTTTTTGGTCATGTTTCCGATGCTTTATACCGACACTGGTGAAAGTTGGAAAATCAATGACCCCAAAGAGCGTGTGACTATCGCATTAGCAGGTGTTATCACTGAAACATATATTGCGATCTTTGCGTTGTGCGCGTGGTTACTCATGCCTGAAGGCGCGATTAAAAGTATTTGTTTTTTCCTAGCAACCTATAGCTTAATGACCACCTATATTATTAATATCAGCCCGTTTTTGCGCTTTGACGGTTATCATGTGCTGTCTGATGTTTTAAGTATGCGTAATTTGCAAACACGTGCTTTTGCACTAACCAAATGGAAATTGCGTGAGATGTTATTTGGGTTGAATATGCCTGAACCTGAACAATTCTCTAAAGCACGTCAACGTACTTTGATCACTTATGCCATATTGACTTGGATCTATCGCTTTGTGCTATTTTTAGGGATTGCAATTATGGTTTATTACTTATTTTTCAAGGCGCTGGGTATTATCTTATTTGTCATTGAAATTGTTTATTTTATTTTACATCCCATTTATCGCGAACTCAAAGTCTGGTGGAGCATGAAAAGCAACATATCCCTTAATAAAAACACCCTTATTTTATCCATTATCATCCTTATTTTAATGGGTTTATTTTTTATTCCATGGCAATCACAAGTCTCATTGCCAGCAACCTTATCTTACCAAACCAAGCCGCTTTATACCGAGATTGCAGCACGCGTTGTATCAGTTAATGTTAAAAAAGGAGAATACGTTAAAAAAGGGCAAGTTTTAGCACAATTAGCATCTGATCAACTTGAGTTTCAAATTGCCCAAGCCAATGAGAAGCTTAAACAACTCATTTGGCAGCAAAGAAATAATGTGCATTTTCAAACCAAACTGGATCAACAACAAGTATTGCAAACACAAATCAATCACACGAAAACCCAATTAATGCAACTACAAAAACAACAAGACAAGTTAAGGTTTACTGCACCTTTTGATGGCATTGTTGAGTCATTATCTGAAGATTTGCACCCTGATGCTTGGCTAAAATCCAAGCAAGCATTAATGCTCATTGTCAATAACAAAACGTTGCAACTACGCGCCTATACAACGACAGATGATCAGGATCAGCTAAAGCTTAATCAAAAGGGCTATTTTGTCCCTGAGAACATTGATCTTGCTAAAATGCCCGTTGAGATTAGATATATTGTGAGCTCACAATCAAGTGTTTTCAAAAGTCAGAATGAAAACAAAGCCAACCTAAGCTATATCCATGAAGCAGCTCCATTAAGTGCATATCATGCATCAAGCTTCGGGGGGAGTATTGCCGTTAACCCTGATAAAGAAGGTAAACTCACACCTCAGGAAAATGTGTTTTTGATTTTATTAACGCTTAGTTCGCCTTTACCTTATGAGTTACCGCATGTTGTCAGAGGCAAAGTATTTATTGATATTGAAAGGAAATCACTTGCCGCACGCCTATGGCAGCAAGTCCTTATCCTTTGGGTAAAAGAGTCTGGGTTTTAAACTATACGTTGGCTGAGCATTAGTCGAAGCCATCTGCTGCCTTTCCCTATCCCCTTCGACTGAGTTCAGGGGACAGATGTTGGCTGAGCGTTTGTCGAAGCCATTTGCTGCCTTGCCCGCTCCCCTTCGACCGAGCTCAGGGGGCGTGCGTTGGCTGAGCGTTAGTCGAAGTCATTTCTGGTATTAGTTAATCGCATCGATTAACGCCTTAAAGTAACTCGGCAACACACTACGATCATACCAACACAATGAAATTTCATGATCATAAAACCAATTACCTTTAAGAATGACTACTTTAGTTTGATCACAATATTGCTCAAAAAACTGCTTAGTAACCACCGTATAACCAAGCTCAAAGCCAACCAATTGCGCCAATTGATCAGGAGAGTTGATAAAATGTCGGTCTTTGCGTGCAAACTGTAATAAGTCATACTTTGCCAAATAGGAAAACGTAATATCATCACTGCTATCAAAATCAATAATATTTTCATTAAGTACAACGTCTTTAATCGCACGCTTTGCCCACGCCTTAGGCACAATAAAGACATAACGCTCTGGAGATAGTGCCTTAGCGCACATCTCTTTTGACACTTGCTTATTATTAACAATCGCCAGATCAACTTGCCCTGTCTTTAACAACTCATGTCGCGCTTCAATATCTTGAATCTGCAAATACAGTCTTAGTTGCGGGTATAATTTAGCAATAGCTGTCACTACTTTGACAATCCGTGTTTTCATTAATGTCGAGGAAGATACCAATTTCAAAGCAATAATGTTGTCACTTTCGCTCATATTTAAGCTATGCAAATAGCTGTTTTCTAAGTTTTGCATATCATGACAATATCTAAGCAGCACCTGCCCTTCTTCGGTGAGTTGCATACCCTTACGTGAGCGAATAAAAAGTGATGCACCAAGCTTCTCCTCAAGCTGCTTTATTCTTTGTGTTACCGCAGTTTGCGTCAAAAAAAGAGTCTCCGCGGCAGCGTGTACTGTTTTGTTTTTCTCAACACTTAAAAAGGCTTGTAGTAAAGGACTTAGGCGAATCATCGGTTTTACTCCAATGTTTTTAGGGCGTATACAGTACACGCCTATCGGTTTTGCATATTTGTGGGCGTATGTAATACGCCCCTACGCTAAATTACGTGTTTGCTTGAAAATCTCATTAATTCCTTTTTTACCTAAAGCAAGCATTTGCGCAAAATCTTCTTCTGAAAAAGGTGCGCCTTCAGCCGTCCCCTGAATCTCGATAATGCCACCATCATGCGTCATCACAATATTCATATCCGTATCAGCATCTGAATCCTCAGCATAATCTAAATCAAGTACTGGTGTCTCTTTATAGACACCGACTGAAATGGCAGCAACATGTGCCTGAATTGGCTTGGCATCTTCTTTAACAAGACCATTTGCCTGCATATATTTCACCGCATCTTCAATCGCAAGACTCGCTCCAGTAATTGCAGCCGTTCTTGTGCCACCATCGGCTTGCAAGACATCACAGTCTACTTTTATGGTAATTCCTGGAAATTCATTCAAGTTTACTGCAGCACGTAGCGCACGACCGATTAAACGCTGGATTTCTTGCGTTCTGCCTGATTGTTTACCTCTGGCAGCTTCCCTATCCATTCTTGAATGAGTAGAACGCGGTAGCATACCATATTCAGCCGTTAACCAACCTTGATTGGCATCTTTTAGAAACTTAGGTACTTCTTTTAATACTGAGGCATTACATAATACTTTGGTATCGCCAAAAGATACTAACACAGAGCCTTCTGCATGTTTGGTAAATTGATGAGTTACTGTTAATTTTCTCATTTCATTGGTTTGACGTTGACTTGGACGCATTATCTATTCCTTTTATTTACTTTTATTTAATTTTATTTAATTTAATGCTCATCACAAACCAGAATACAATCAAATGCTGCAAAATGATTTACGATGAATGTATTTACCGTAGGGGCGTATTGAATACGCCCTAAAATCTGATTATTCTCACTTTATACATTTACCTTATAATAATCTTACCAACGATAAAATAAGTGTGGCTGATTGCTTGGCTGCTTCTTCAACAAACTGTGGAAAATCATCCACTGCTTGACCATCTGCTGTATCTGAGATAGCACGCAATACCACACAAGGGACATTAAGCTCATGACACACCAAGTTAACACTGGCTCCTTCCATCTCAATCGCCTGCGCATGGAAGTGCTTCACAATCATCTCCTTGACTTCTTTGCTATGAATAAACTGGTCCCCCGTCGCAATAATACCTTCTTTTAAGGCAATTCCATGCGTATTTGCAGCAATTTTTAACTTTGATGTTAAACGCTGACAGGTTTCAATAAACACTTTGCTTCCTGGAATCTCACCCTTTTGGCGACCAAATGCGGTGATATCAATATCATGTTGCACCGTTTGTGTGGCAACAACAATATCACCAACTTGCACATCTGCCGAGCCACCTCCAGCAACACCAGAAAATAGTAAAACTTCCGCGCCAAAATGCTCAATCATCACAGTTGCCGTCAAGGTTGAAAACACCTTACCGATTTTGCTATAGGCAACAATTAATTCATGCCCATGATAATGTCCTAGATAATAGGTGTTATTGGCATATTCCTTGGTGTCATAAGTGTCTAGTTCAGCAAGAATTGGTGTGATTTCTTCGGGCATTGCCCCCATAATTGCAATTTTCATTGTTATTTTTTGATTTTTCTTGGTCATGATCAATAACAAATACTATACGCAAAACATCATGCATTGACCATCAATAACTAAAATTTAGCATCATAATCAAATGCCGGATGCTTTGATAAATCTATCACGCGGTGTGGTGATGGCTTGCCTTGTTTACCCGTGGATGTCCCACCGTCATAAACACGTGGGATTCCCCATTTACCACTCCACACCAAACCATCGTGATTATGACCAAATAACAGCATATCAATCTTATGTGCTTTTAGTATTTCACCTAAATCATCTGAGTCTTTTAAATGATGAAATGGGCGAGGTGAGAAGGGATGATGATGCAAATAAATCACGCGATATGCTGCATTTTTAACATCTTCATCATGGCTTAAATAATTATCTAAACGCTGTAATTGCGCCTCACCCAACTGCCCCTCGGCGAATAATCGATCATACCAATGAAGCTCTTCCGCCATGGAGTCCAATCCCAAAAAGGCGATATTATCGACAATCGTTTTAATCGGGTATTGCACATCAATACTGCCATAAAAAGCCTGTTTAAATGCCGGTACATAACCACTATAACCAATCGATCCTGTGCCATAGTCATGGTTGCCTGGAATCACAAGCACATAAAATCCAGCGCGTTTTAAACGATTGATTTGCGCTACGGCTTCATCATAAGCGCCATCTTTTGTTGCATCCTCGACAATATCACCTGTGATCACGATAATATAATCATCCGCCTTTTCCTTGGTAAAAATAATGCGTGTGACTAAATCACGCATGACGGAAGATAGGTTTTCATAACCTAAATGGGTATCGGTTAAGTGAATAATCCGTTTCATTGCTCATCCTTTTATTGATTGATTGCAAGGCACGACTTCAGTATAGTCAAAACTTTCGACATAAAAGAAAATTTATCGCTAGTCTTGCCAAAATTTCATTGATAGAATCAGGCAACCCCCATGTGAATATGGACAGATCAATCAATATGCTTAACAAGAATCAACGTAAAATTTTATTGTTATCAAGCTTAGGTGGCATGCTTGAGTTTTATGACTTCATCATCTACGCGCTACTTGCTGGCTATATATCACAGCTTTTCTTTCCAACGCATTCAGCAATTAACTCGCTTTTAATTGCCTTTAGTGCTTATGCTGTTGGTTATTTTGCACGCCCATTCGGCGGCATTATTTTTGGTCATTTTGGTGATAAATATGGGCGCAAGAAAACCTTTACCATTTCGATCTTAGTGATGGCATTATCAACATTTATCATTGGCATTCTGCCAACGTATCAAAGCGTTGGTATGCTAGCACCCATTTTATTGGTGATTTGTCGCATTGCCCAAGGCTTCTCTGTCGGTGGTGAAATCCCAGGAGCCATTACCTATGTCAGCGAATCAGCACCGGATAAAAAAGCTTTTATGACTGGTTTTGTCTTTTGTTTTTTAATTACTGGTGTCGCCATTGGTTTTATTGTTGAAGCGCTTTTATTGCAGTTTTTTAGCCATGAGCAAATGCTTATGCATGTGTGGCGTATACCCTTTATTTTGGGCGGCATTTTTGGTTTTATTGCTTATTACCTACGTAAACAATTGATGGACATTGAGGACTTTCAACCCTTTATCCAAAAAGAGTATGCTTTACCTATTACCAAAGTCTTGCACACCCATGGCTGGAACTTAGTCTATACCACAATCATTGTCTCATTCGGTGCATTATGCTTTGTCACATTATTTTTATTACTTCCAGCCTATTTTGGTACCATTCTCAAATTGCATTTGAAGAACTTTGTTTGGATTAACAGCTTAGGTGTTATTATTTTATCAATTTTATGTATTATCGTTGGTTTTTTTGCGGATAAAATCAATAGACAAGTGATTCTATTACTAACCATTATTACCACCATAATTGCTAGCTTTTTTATCTATCATATCTACACACAGAATCAAAATATCTACTTCCTTGCAATTGTTATCAGTGCGATTGTTTGTGCATTATGCTGGGGCAATATCCCCGCAATGCTTATTGAAGCTTTCAAACAAGATGTGAGATATAGCGGTATCGGTTTTGCTTATAATCTAGGTTTTGCTGTTTTTGGTGGTTTAACGCCAACAATTGTTATTGCTGCGATTAAAGCCAGTGGCAACTTAATGGCGCCTGCCTATGTCTTGGCTGTTGGCGCCTTTATTACGCTTATTGCTATGCTCGTTAATCGCATGATCAAAAAATAATATTTATGGCTATTGTTCGTGTTCTTGTGCATGGTCCCTTTACTGATGGGCTTGATTATCTTTATTCTGTTACAACTCCACCAATACTTTTTACTCGTGTTGTTGTCCCGCTTGGCAGGCGTAAGGTAATTGGTGTTATTAGTGAGATCAACCCCAAAGTTAGCTTACCTAAGGATAAACTTAAACCCATTGTTAAAATACTTGATCAAAGGGCACTGTTATCAACACCAGCGATTGATCTGGTTAAATGGCTTGCTAATTACTATCAGTGCACTTTATATCAAAGCCTAAGATTATCGCTACCAAAGCACTATTTGCAAAAAGAACAACCCGAATGCGCCAAACAAATTATTTATACCTTAAATAATACTGACAATAATGATTTTAAGCCTGCTAAGAATGCACATAAACAGCATAAAGCATTAGCATTATTGCGTGAACATGGCAGTGTTTCACATGATGCCTTTATCAGTCATGAGATCACATCAGCAACGATAAAGTCACTCATCAACAAAAATATCATCACACAATCAAAACACAGGCGTCTTCCAGAAACTCACGCCACAACAGCAATAACACCACGTACACTTAATACTGCACAGCAAAGCGCTGTTGATGCTATTTGCCAGCATCTTCATCACTTTAAAACCTTTTTACTTTTTGGCGTAACAGGAAGTGGCAAAACAGAAGTCTATATTGAAGCGATTAAGCCCGTGATTCAAAGCGGCAAACAAGTCTTAGTTTTAGTGCCTGAGATCAACCTTACCCCTCAAACATTGATGCGCTTTGAGCAAAACTTTAATGAACCTATTGCCGCTATTCATTCGCAACTGACGGACCAAGCACGCTTTGAGCTGTTTGTTAAAGTACAACATGCTGAGATTAATATTATTATCGCAACACGCTCAGGTCTTTTATTTGACACGCCAAATCTTGGCATGATTATCGTTGATGAAGAGCATGACGCTTCTTATAAGCAACAAAACATCCCTACCTATCACGCGCGTGATATTGCGATTGTCAAAGCACAAAAATATAATATTCCGATTATCTTAGGCAGTGGCACGCCATCTTTAGAAAGTTATTATCATGCGTCAAATGGCAAATATCATTTATTGACCTTAAAAAATCGCGCATTGAATCAAGTTAGCAATCAAGTACATATTATTAACTTGCAGAAAAGTAAAACTCAAGCAGGCTTGAGTCCGATATTGATTGATAAAATCAAACAGACGATTGCCAACAATGAACAAGTCCTATTATTTATCAATCGTCGCGGTTTTGCTCATAGCTTAATTTGTCAAGATTGCGGTTGGTGTGCTAACTGCAACCAATGCGAGAAACCATATACTTTACACACCAAGCCTCAGCATCTGGCATGCCACTTTTGTGGTAAGGCACGTGAGATTATTCTGCAATGCCCTAATTGCCAATCACATAACTTATCAGATATTGGACAAGGTACTGAGAAACTCGAAGATGAATTAAGTATCCTTTTACCGACTGCGCATATCGCGCGCCTGGATCGCAGTTCAACGCAAAAAAAAGGCACACTTGAAGATGTGCTGAATAACATCAAATCACAGCATATTGATATCATCGTTGGAACCCAAATGATTGCCAAAGGGCATGACTTTCAAAATGTCAGCCTTGTCGGTATTATCAATGCTGATGCAGGCTTTTATAGTCAAGATTTTCATGCTGTTGAAAAAACGGCACAATTGATTATTCAAGTCTCTGGTAGAACAGGACGCGGTAGTAAACCAGGAGATGTTTATATTCAAACCTATCAGCCAGATAATCCTATATTGCAACTGATTCTACAGGCAGATTATAAAAAATTCTTAGAGCATAGCCTTGAAACACGTAAGCTTCTTAGTTACCCACCTTTTTCCTATCAAGCATATATTTATGCCCAAGCAAGTAAGACGCAGACTTGCACACATGCCTTACAGCAACTCAATCACGCACTTGTAAACTGTAATGAACTTAAGCAATTACACTGTCAGATTTCGCATGTATTGCCTGCAATTAATATCAAACAAGCAGGACATTATCGCTTTATGTTAATGTTGACAGCGAGTACACGCAAACAGCTGCAACAGCTGTTAAATGCAGTTAGTAATGATATTAAGCTTGCGCGTAAGAAGGTGAAGATCACTATTGATATCGATCCAGTGGATATTAAATAAAACCCCACGGGCTTAAGCCTATGGGGTTTTATTCTACTTGTTCCCTGATTTAAGCTATAAATTAAACCAAGGCGTCAGACTTTGGGCCGTATTGTTCATACTTTTTGCCTAAGTCATTATTAGTAAACTTCTTGAAGTTATTGACAAACATCTCAGCAAGCTTCTGATATTGAGCATCATAGGCGGCTTTATCTGTCCACGTGTTGCGTGGATTTAAAATATTACTATCTACATCATGCAAGGCTTGTGGAATCTCAAAACCAAACATTTCATCTTTGCGTAATGGCGCATGATCAATTGAACCATCGAGTACCGCATCAATGATTGCTCGTGTATCTTTGATTGAAATGCGATGTCCTTTACCATAGCCACCACCCGTCCAACCGGTATTAACCAAATAGGCACTGGCTCCATGCTCAAGCATTTTCTTACCCAAAATTTCAGCATATTTTGTTGGGTGAAGTAACAAAAATGGTTGACCAAAGCAGGATGAAAACACAGCTGTTGGCTCTTTAACACCTAGCTCAGTACCAGCAACTTTTGCCGTGTAACCGGATAAAAACTGATACATTGCCTGCTCAATCGATAGTTTTGATACAGGAGGTAGCACACCATAAGCATCACAGGTTAAGAAAATAATCTTGGTTGGGTGCCCTGCTTTAGATATCGGCTTGACAATATTATCAATATGATAAATAGGATAAGAGACGCGTGTATTCTCAGTTTTGGCATTTGATGCGAAATCAATACTTTTATCATCGTTTAAGACAACATTCTCAAGTAATGCATCACGACGAATTGCATGATAAATATCTGGCTCATTTTCTTTAGATAAGTTAATGGTCTTAGCATAGCACCCTCCTTCTAAGTTGAAGATACCATCATGATCCCAACCATGCTCATCATCACCAATAAGCTCACGTTTTGGATCAGCTGAAAGTGTTGTTTTACCTGTGCCTGATAAACCAAAGAATAAGGCTGAGTCACCTTCTTTACCAACATTTGCAGAACAATGGAAAGAGCCGATGTCTTGCAATGGTAAGAAGTAATTCATCATTGAGAAAATGCCCTTTTTAATCTCACCACCATACCATGTACCACCGATTAAAGTCATACGCTCAGCGATATTAAATGCAACGAAAGTTTCTGAGTTTAAACCCCATTTTTGGTAATCTTCACATTTTGTTTTGCATGCATTTAAAATTGTCCAATCCGGTGTGAAATTTTTAAGCTCATCTGCTGTTGGGCGAATAAACATATTTTTAAAGAAATGCGCCATCCATGCAACTTCAGTCACCAAGCGCACAGACAATCGTGTTTCAGGATTGGCACCACAAAAACCATCCATAACATACAGTTTTTTATCATTAAGCTGTGTTGTTGCCAATGTTTTTAAGTGCTGCCAGCTTTCAATAGACAATGGCTTATTGTCTGAACCATCTTTTGCCCACCAAACATTTTTCTTTGCTTCAGACGTTTCAACGATAAACTTATCTTTTGGTGAACGCCCCGTATACTTACCCGTATCTACAGCAACAGCACCAGTAGCTGTTTCAACACCTTTTTCATACCCTTGAGCAGTTGCTGACGTTTCGTGATCGTATAAGCCTTCATAAGAAATATTGTGAAATATTTCTTTTGTTTCATTAATTCCGCATTTTTTCAACTGATCAAGTAGCATTTTTGTAAATTCTCCATTGTTTTGTGCATAAATATAATAATATGCCAAAGAAAAATGAACAACCCACTCTAACCAACTTTATCAAAATTTTATTCGCTTTACTAAGCTTGCTATTGAGCTGACTGATAAAGCACTTTACAATAGCACAGTTAACTAAATAAACCTGAGCAAACAATGTCTGAAACTGCACACAAGACCAATTTTATACGTAATATTATCGATAGAGATCTTGCTAATAATAAAACTCATGGCAAAGTCGTTACACGCTTTCCACCAGAACCTAATGGCTACTTACATATTGGCCATGCCAAATCGATTTGCCTTAACTTTGGTTTGGCACTAGCTTACCAAAAAGGACCATGTCACCTACGCTTCGATGATACCAACCCTGCTAATGAGGAAGCTGAATTTGTTGCAGCAATCAAAGAAGATGTGAAATGGCTTGGTTTTGATTGGGCAGATAATCTTTTCTATGCCTCTGATTACTTTGAAACACTTTATGCGCTAGCGGTTAAGCTAATTAAAGAGGGTAACGCCTATGTTTGTGACTTAACGGCAGATGAAGTGCGCGCTCACCGCGGCACACTGACAGAAAGCGGTAAAGACAGTCCATATCGCCAACGCAGTGTTGAAGAAAATTTACAAAAGTTTGAACAAATGAGTCAAGGTCTCTTTGATGAAGGCACTTGCACCTTACGTGCTAAAATTGATATGAGTGCTGGCAACATAAATATGCGAGATCCTGCACTTTACCGCATTAAGAAAGTGACTCATCCACACACAGGAGAGCTTTGGTGTATTTATCCTATGTATGATTTCGCACATGCTGCCTCTGATGCTATTGAGAAAATCACTCACTCACTTTGCACGCTTGAGTTTCAAGATCACCGCCCATTGTATGACTGGGTTGTTGAAAAGTGTGGATTTGAGAACAAGCCACAGCAAATTGAGTTCTCACGCTTGAATTTAAACTATACCATCACTAGCAAACGCAAATTAAAATACCTTGTCGAACAGCAACTTGTTTCTGGCTGGGATGATCCAAGGATGCCGACTATTCGCGGATTACGCCGCCGTGGTGTGACACCTGCTGCTATTCGTCGCTTGATTGATCTTGTCGGTATCTCAAAGCAAGATTCCATTACTGACTACAGCTTATTTGAAGAGGTCATTCGCAATGATCTAAATCAAACCGTTGAACGTCGCAATGCCGTATTAAAGCCGTTGTTGGTTGAAATTGATGACCTAGAGGATGAAGTGCTCAATGTGCCTAATCACCCACAAAATCCTGATTTTGGACGCAGAGATATTAGCATTTCAAACCATATTTATATTGAACAAGATGATTTCATGGAACAGTTAGAAAAAGGGCATAAAAAACTCTCTTTAAATGGACGAGCGCGTTTGTTAAATGCCTATGTGATTGAGTGTTATGATCTTGAAAAAGATCACTTGGGTCATATCACCAAGTTAAAATGTCGCTATTTACCAGAAACACTCGGTGGTAAGAAACCAAACGATGGTATCAAACCGCAAGGAATGCTCCATTGGGTAGATGCTAATAATTGTATCAATGCCGAAATCAGACAATATGACCGACTATTTAACTGCGAAAACCCTGCTGCTTTAGATAAGTTAGAGCAAGGCTTAAATCCACATTCTTTAGTGATTATTAACGATGCGAAACTTGAAGCCTCATTAGCACAAGCTGAAACTGAAACACGTTTTCAGTTCAACCGTTTAGGTTATTTTTGTGCTGATCAAATTGAGCATAGCGCTAACAATATTGTCTTTAATCAAATTGTTAATCTTAGAGATACTTGGACAAATTAGGTTTGTGGAACAATAAATGAAATAGACAACACAAACACTTAGTTTATTTTGGTAACTTTATCTCCGCACTAGTTTGATACTGATGGTAACTGGTGAAATTCTTTGCGCCATTTTTGCCATAAGCCAAAATAATGGGGATATCTTCACCTTGAGTAAACGTATAATTATATTTAGCCGATGATGGTGTCATTGGCAGCGTGAAGCTAATGGTTGTCTGCCCTTTCTCTATTTTACCCGAAACTAACTTAACCTCTGGCATCCCACCTAAAGATGCAACACTCTTGTGTGGTGGATGTCCTTTTACCCCATACTCCTGTGATAGCTGTACTTTGCCATTGGTATCAACATATCCCAATACCATTACCGCGTCTGCCATTGTATGATTAACACCAAACCCTACTGCAACCCAACCTGTTGTCTTAGCACTTAATGTAAACTTGATATTTTTATCTGCTTGCATCTGATAAGCCAAGTACATATTCTTCAAATGCAGTGAGCATACACCCTCTTTACATACTTCATCAGGTGCTTTGGCTCCAGCAAATGCAGCTGTCATCATAAAACTGCCGAGTAATACGCTTCTTAATATTAGTTTTGATTGTTTATCCATTGAACTTCCTTATTTTAGTTTTAGTTACTATCATCAACATCGTTATTTAAGCATAGCCATTCCCGTAATACAATTACATCAAATGGCAAAAACAATGCTAAAATTTATCATACGAAATGTATCAAATAATAATAGCACTAAAAAATGAAGTAAATTTACAGTCGTTTACTTGTTTTCAGTTGCTTTTAATCATAAAAGGATTTATAAATACTGCCAGAGCGGAAGAGGTCAAAACATATAATCTAGTAAAGTTACTATGCATCATGATTAATTGTGATCCATAGCAATTTTATTGATTTCTTGTTATATACCCTTTGCAATGGGTATAGCTTCTGATTCTAAATGTTATTAAAAATATGAAATACGGGAGAAACTACATGTCAAATGAGGTCATTGCCTCTAGAGGACTACCTAAACCATTTTGGGTGATCTGGGGAATTGAATTATGGGAACGCTTTGGTTATTACGCAACCCAAGCTATTTTGGCACTTTACTTTGTGAATCACTTAGGCTTTAGCCAAGAGTTAAGTATTTATACTTTTGGCTCTTTTTCAGCTTTTGTTTATGGATTTGTTTGGGTTGGCGGTTATGTCGGTGATAAATACTTAGGTGCCAAGCGTACTGTTGCACTGGGGGCTGTTATTTTGTTTATCTCCTATATGGCGTTAGCAATGTCAACTAAGGGCACTATTTTTTATGCGCTTGGTGGCATTATTGTTGGTAATGCATTATTTAAAGCCAATCCATCATCACTTATCTCTAAGTTATATGAAAAAGGTGATCCAGCTTTAGATGGCGCGATGACCTTATACTATATGGCAATTAACCTAGGTTCATTTGTTTCTATGTTGATTGCCCCAATTGCTGCACAGGCCTATGGTTGGGAAGCAGCCTTCTGGATCAGTGCTTTTGGCTTATTGCTTGGTCTTTTAAACTACTTTGTCTTTTACAAAGTCTTGGGCTCTATCTCAACCGAGGCTGGTGCAAAACCCATGATTTTCGGTCGCTTGGTCACCATTATTGTTGCCTCAATTGTTGCTGTTATTATATTTGGCAAACTACTTCCTCATACAACTGTCTGCTATGCAATCGTTTACATTGTCGTTGCCGGTGGATTTTTGTACTTTCTAAAAACCGCATTTAGCTTAAAAGGCTCTGATCGCATTCGTATGCTGATTGCATTTCTTTTGATTCTTGAAGGCATTGTCTTTTTTGTTCTTTATAACCAAATGCCTACCTCATTGACATTCTTTGCTGTGCACAACATCGACAACAATTTCTTTGGTTGGACAATTCCTGCGGCTTCTTACCAAGTGTTAAACCCACTTGTGATTATCATTGCCTCGCCTATTTTGGCTGTGATTTATAAAAAACTGCCTGGCACACATGTCACTAAATTTTGCTTTGGTATGACCTTGTGTGGCCTTGCCTTCTTAGTACTTTACTTACCACGCTTTACTGCAGCGGAAACAGGTCTTGCTTCACCTTGGTGGATGGTATTGACTTATACTTTGCAGTCTACCGGTGAGTTATTAGTTTCTGGCCTAGGGGTTGCCATGGTTGCTGAGCTTTGCCCACGCGCCATGTCTGGCTTTGTTATGGGTATTTGGTTCTTAACATCCATGCTAGCAGGTCCATTAGGTGCTTTTGTTGGAAATATGACCTCTCCACCAAGTGGTGTAACATTAAGCACACTAGAAAGCCTAAATGTCTATACCGGCGTGTTTGCACAAATCGGTATTGTTACCTTGATTATTGCCGCAGTCATGTGGCTATCGCGACCAATTTTGAATAAGTACATTCATGATAAAAAAGAGAGCACCAGTGATCATCAAATCAATGAAGTCATCAATTAAATAACTTCTTTATATTTCTGGGCGGTAACAATATTCCAACCTATTTTGATTATATCAGCGCTAGCTGAGCGTAAGTCGAAGCCTCTATGAAATATGATTTTTCCAAACCCACTTCGACTAATGCTCATTGCATCGCTTCGACTTATGCTTAGGATATGATGAGCTCTTGTGGGCAAAAATTTAGTCTTATCCTATTTTTGCTTGCACTATTTGCTATTTTCTGTAACTTTAACTTCATTAACAAATCTTTATATAAAGGACTTATTTAATGGAGCTTCACACACAGAATATTAATCAATATTTTCAATGGGTTATATCCCTCATCTTAGAACATCTACCAAGTGTCATTCTTGCGCTGATTATCTTCGTTGTTGGGCTTATTCTTGCTAAAGTGATCCGTTCAACCACGCAAAAGCTATTATTTAAAACCAAGCTAGATAAAGCCGTAACGATGTTTTTAATGCAAGTGTTATATATCTTTCTGGTTATTTTTGTCATTTTAATCGCCCTAAGCGAGATGGGGATATCCACTACCCCGCTAACTGCTGCAATTACAGCACTTATTGTCGGCATTGGTATGTCACTTAAAACCTCTGCTAATATTATTGTTTCCGGTATTATGATTGTCTCGACTCGTCCATTTAAAATCGGCGAGTTTGTCGACATGGGGGGCACCTCTGGCACGGTTGAGGAAATTAATTTTGTCTTTTGCACACTACGCACTAGTGATGGGCGCCAAGTGAAAGTACCTAATAGCTTAGTGACTTCACGTATTATTACTAATTTCTCTAACAACGAATTCAGACGCAATGACTTTATTATCGGTATTGGTTACAGCAGTGATCTACAACAAGCAAAGTCATTACTACAAGAACTTGTAAACAACAATGAAAACATTATCAAAGAAGAAGGAAAAGCACCTATTATACGGGTTGATGAATTAGCCGACTGCAGTGTTAATCTACTGATCCGCTATTGGACAAAGCGCGCTGACTTTTTAGAAACCAAATGGAAATTAACTGAAGAGACTAAACTTTGCTTTGATGAGCACAATATTGAAATCCCTTTCCCACAAAGATCACTACATATTGAAAATAATTCAACTCAACTCAATGTCGATAAAAAATAATTTGTAAGCACCAAATCCTCTGGTGTCGTGACTTTAATATTACGCTTATCACCATCAACAATAATTGGCTGATGATCAAGTGCTTCAATTGCAGATGCTTCATCCGTCACAGCAATATTATTGTGCAGACAAAAATAATAGCCCATCAATAAAGTACGATAGCGAAATACCTGTGGCGTTTGCGCAAGATAAATCTTTTTTCTATCCAGTGTTTTAACAATATTAAACTCTTGATCAACAGCTTTAACGGTATCGTGAGCTGGGGTGGCGAGAATCCCACCAATCGCATTTTCAACACGAATGGCAGCATAAAGCCTTCTAATATCATCTAAACGCACACAAGGTCTTGCTGCATCATGCACAAACACCCAGTCATCATCACTAGCGACATTTTTCAACGCCATCAAGGCATTACGCACACTATCACGACGTTCTTTGCCACCGGCACATATCTTAATGCGTGCATTACTGATATGAATTGAGTTTTTCCAGTAACGATCTTTTGCGTCAAGTGCAACCACAACCAAATCAAAGAAAGGTTCACTTAATAATCTTGCAATCGTGGTATCGAGAATCGATAAACCATTATCCAATTTGATATATTGCTTTGGAATATCATGATTCATGCGACTACCAATGCCACTTGCTGGAATCACTAGAATTCGCTTCATTGACTATCTTCCTGTAATGCCACCTTTTTATCCTGTGGTGTGACGATTTGATAAAAAACCTCACCATTTTTGATAAAGCCAAGATTAGCGCGCGCCATACCTTCAAGTACGGAGTCATTCTGGCGCAAAGAGACGATCTCTGCATACCAATGCATATTACGTGCTATGAGCTTATTATTTTTTTGCTCTTTGATGCTTACCTGCTCATTTAGCTCGTGCGTGGCAAAAAAACCTGTTTTACTCCACCAAAAATCGTATTGTAAGGCAATAATGCCAATAAATAGTACAGCAATAAACAGGGTGTAACGTGAGATCATTATACTTTTATTTTTTAGGTTTTTGATATTTGCTTATGCTTTGGGATGTGCTTCTGCTGTTGTATCATTTGATTCAACCGGCTCAATCTTTTTAATTTCTTTATCCTCTTGAATCTGTGTATCATCCACTAAGGCTTCCGTTTTCTCAACGATATGCTCCTTAACCTCAGTCGTATGATTTTTTTCATCTTCAACGATAACGATTGTCTCTTCAACAACAGTGTTTGTTTGCGCAACTTCGGTTTCTGCAACTACCTCTGTTGTTTCAGCACTTTGCTCAGCAGCTGAATCATCAGTATCAACATCGCCACTAAAATTAAATGTCTTAAGCCCTGGATAGATGGCATTATCTGCTAGATCTTCTTCAATACGTAACAACTGATTGTATTTAGAAACACGATCAGAACGGCATAGTGAACCCGTTTTGATTTGTCCGGCACCCGTTGCTACAGCTAAATCAGCAATCGTCGTATCAGATGTCTCACCTGAGCGATGTGAAATAACACAAGTATAACCTGCTTCAGCTGCCATCGCCATCGCTTCAAACGTCTCACTTAATGTACCGATTTGATTCAGTTTAACTAAGATCGAATTGGCAATGCCTTTATCAATTCCTTCACGCAAAATTTTGCTATTGGTCACAAACAAATCATCACCAACTAATTGCACTTTTTTGCCTAAACGTTCAGTTAATAACTTCCAGCCATCCCAGTCATTCTCAGCCATGCCATCTTCAATAGAAATAATTGGATAGCGATTAACCCAATCTTCTAGATAATCAACGAACTCTGCTGAGCTTAATGATTTATTCTCAGATGCTAACACATACTTACCATCTTTATAGAACTCACTACTGGCTAGGTCTAATGCGATATAAACTTCTTCACCGGCTTTATAACCTGCCTCTTCAATCGCTTTTAAAATCATCTCGATCGCCACTGCATTTGATGGCAAGTTAGGGGCGTATCCGCCCTCGTCCCCTACACCTGCAACGCTAAAACCTGAATTTGCTAGAACTTTTTTCAAGGTGTGAAATATTTCAGCGCCACAACGAAGTGCATCAGTAAACTTCTCAAAGCCAACTGGCATAATCATAAACTCTTGCATATCGACATTATTATCAGCATGCTCACCACCGTTGATGACATTCATCATCGGCACCGGCATAATATACTCCTTAGAGTTCATCAAATAACGATAAAAAGGTTTTCTCAGATGTGAAGCTGCCGCTTTAGCACATGCCAAAGATACCGCTAAAATCGCATTAGCACCTAATTTTTCTTTATTCTCAGTACCATCAAGATCAATCATCGTCTGATCAACCAAACGTTGATCTAAAGCATCTAAGCCAACAACCGCTTTTTTAATAGCCTTATTGACATTATTCACTGCTTTTTGCACGCTTTTGCCAAGATAGTTCTTCTTATCGCCATCGCGTAACTCGAGCGCTTCTCTAGTACCCGTTGATGCACCTGAAGGTGCAGCAGCACGTCCAAAAGCACCTGATTCTAAAATAACATCGGCTTCTATTGTCGGGTTACCACGAGAGTCTAAAATTTGTCTTGCAACAACATTACTAATTTTTGCGTTCATTGTTTTACCTTTAATTTGTTCATTCCATTCCTAAAAACTGGCATAAGAATACCAATATTTGCTCTAAATGCCTAGCAGATTAAGCGTTAGATTGAGTGACTAATCTCAAAGGAACAACAATATGCGGATTTACCTTTTCTCCACGCAAGAATTTAATCGCTGCTTCAACGCCAAGCTCACCCATTAAATACGGTTGTTGCGCAATGGTTGCTGCCATTTTTCCAGCTTTAACAGCATTGATACCCTCTTTTGTGCCATCAAAACCAATCAGGATAATATGCTTTTTACCTGCTTCTTCAATCGCACGCATAGCACCCAATGCCATTTCATCATTTTGCGCGAAGATACCATTAACATCAGGGTTAGATTGCAATAAGTTTTGGGTAACGTTCAAGCCTTGTGTGCGATCAAAGTTCGCTGGCTGTTTCGCCACAATCTTGATATCTGATGTTGCCATTTCAGTATCAAAACCTTGACCACGTTCTTTAGACGCTGAAGCACCCGGAATCCCTTGAAGCTCGATAATTTTGCCATTGTTATTTAAGCGATCAATCATGTATTGCGCTGCCATTTTGCCACCTGCCACATTATTAGATTCAATATGTGACAATACTTTGCCTGAATCAGCTGTGCGATCCAACGTAATGATTTCAACACCATGCTGATTCGCATATTTCACCGCATTAGAAACGGCTTGTGAATCGGTTGGGTTAATGATAATCACTTTAATGTTTTTAGTAATTAAATCTTGAACATTAGACAATTCTCTTGCCGGATCATTTCGTGAATCAAGTGTGATAACTTTATATCCTTCTGCTTTAGCTGTTTCTTCAGCCCCATTTTTCATACTAACGAAAAATGGATTATCTAAAGTCGAGACCACAAAGCCAACCGTTTTATTATTATCATTTGAGCTGCTACACCCTGCCACAATGAGCATAGCAACAATACCAACAATAGCTGTAATTACTTTAAAAATACGTGTTTTCATTTTCATTTCTTCTCCATGAGGTTAGTTAGTTAGTTACACTAGTTTTTCACTTTAAAATCAAATAGTACCGCAATCAATATGACCAATGCCTTGACGATCATCTGATAATACGAGGAAACGTCCATTAAGTTAAGCGCGTTACTTAATAAACCGATAATAAGCGCACCCATCAATGTGCCCATAATTTTACCTTTACCACCAAAAAGGCTCGTCCCGCCTAAAACCACTGCAGCGATTGCATCAAGCTCGTAACCTGTACCTGCTGTAGGTTGCGCTGATGAAAGCCGTGATGTAATAATCATTGCCGCGACTGCTGATAAGGCACCCGAGATGGAATAAACAGCAAATTTAATACGATTAACACGAATACCGGCAAGCTTTGTTGCCTCTTCATTACCACCTGTGGCATAGACATATCGGCCGAAACGCGTGTATTTCAATACATAAAAAGACACCGCAAAAACCACTGCCATAATATATACAGGAAAAGGAATGCCCAACAAACTACCCGTACCGATAAAAGCAAAAGCGTCAGAGCTTGTTGCCACCGGATAACCATCACTAAACACCATTGTCAACCCACGAAATAAGGTCATGGTAATCAATGTTGCAATAAATGGTTGCACCGCGCCCTTAGTGACAATCGTACCACTGACACCACCAAAGATAACACCGGCTAAAATCGTCAAAGGAATAACCAAATAAATCGGTACCATCCATTGCAATAAAAACGCGCAAATTACACCACAAAGTGCTAATACAGAGCCAACCGATAGATCAATACCCTTGGTTAAAATAACAAAGGTCATACCCACTGCAATCACAGCATTGACAGATGTCTGTTGCAAAATCACTAAGATATTATTCCATGTCAGAAAGTATTGATTTAAACATGACATCACAATAATCATGACAACAAGTGCCAATGCCGCCTTATGTTCGATTAAAAACTGTTTATTAACTTTACTCATCATTCTACTTTTTAGCATTACTCTCCCCTTAAGTCATTTAAGCAATTGCCAATTTCATAACCGCTTCTTGCGAGATATCAGCTGATCTCAACTCACCCTTTATCTCACCTTCACGCATCACCAACATGCGATCACTCAAGCCAATCACCTCAGGCATTTCTGAGGAAATAAATAAAATCGCCAAGCCCTGCGCTTTAAGTGTATGAATCAAGCGGTATATCTCGCGTTTTGCAGCCACATCGATGCCACGTGTTGGTTCATCTAAAATTAACAGCTTAGGTTGACATAATAATCCTTTGGCAATCGCAATTTTTTGCTGATTACCACCGCTTAGATTACTGACTAGTTGCTCTTGATTAGGTGTTTTAATTTTCAGTTGATCGATATACTTAGAAACCATCTCTTTTTCTTGTGATCGATCAATATGTCCAAATGCATTTGAAAGTTTTTTAAGTGATGCTAGCGTCATATTCTCTTTAACACTAGCACCCAAAACAAGCCCATCAACCTTGCGATCTTCTGAGATATAAACAATACCATGAGCTAAGGCTTGTGTTGGATTGTTTACGCGAATCACCTCACCTGCCAACATCATTTGCCCCTTTTTAATCGGGTGACAACCATAGATACTGCGCGCAAGCTCAGTTCTTCCAGCACCAATTAGCCCATACACGCCAAGCACTTCACCTTGATGAATAACGAAACTTGCGGGCTCGATTTTATCATTACTGATGTTTTCTGCTTTAAATAATTGTTGCATTGACTGCTCTGAGATATGAGTATGCTCTGTAGATGATAATGCCGTCATCTTACGACCAACCATCTTCTCAATAATTTGTTCATGCGTTAATGCATTTGTTTTACTTTCAATAATAAACTGACCATCACGCATAATCGTAATGTCATCACAAATCTCAAAGATCTCCTCCATGCGATGCGAGATATAGATAATGCATTTGCCCTCGGAACACAATTTTTTGATGATCTCAAACAAACGTCTGACTTCTTTTTCAGTAAGCGCATCGGTAGGTTCATCCATCACAATAATTTGTGCATCTAATGATAAGGCTTTGGCAAGCTCCAGAAGCTTTTGATCACCAATACTTAAGTTATTCGCCAAGCTTGCTGCTTTTTGCTGCATGTGCAATTGATCAAGTATTTTATCGACTTTGTGATAGGTTGCTCTCCAGTCAATACTTAGGCGATTACGCATAACCTCACGACCCAACAGAACATTCTCTGCAATCGTCAAATCCGGCAATATATGGGGCTCTTGATGCACCATAGCAATGCCCGCTGCTTGCGCTTTGGCAATACCATCAAACTCAACCTTTTTACCAAAACAATAAATCTCCCCTTCATCTTTTTGGTAAATACCATTTAACACTTTCATCAACGTTGACTTGCCGGCACCGTTCTCGCCCAAAAGCCCCATCACTTTGCCGCGATACGCTGATAAGCTCACACCATCTAATGCTTTAGTCCCTGGAAAACTTTTATGAATATTCTCTAAGCGTAATACACATTGATCTTCATGCCTTTGCACAACCTTCCCCCCTCTTAAGATTTAGCCGTTAGATACTTTCCAAATCAACAAATGGTAGATTATACCATTGATCGAGCTTATGTTTTAACTTATCTAATCCCATTTTGCTTTGCGCTGAAAACAATTGAAAACTAATATTCTCAGGTGCGCGCACTTGCTTTAAATAGTCACGTAATAAGCGCTCCGCTTTTGATTTTTCTGAATTATTAAGCTTATCCGCCTTGGTTAATAAAACATGTAAGTTTAAATCATTCTGTACTGCTGCTTCAATCATCATACAATCAAAACTTTTAATCGGATGACGCGAATCCACAAGCAACACTATCCCCTTTAAGCACGCTCTCGTTGTTAGATATATCTCTAGCGTTTTCTGCCAACTTGCTTTGATCTTTTCCGACACTTTGGCATAACCATAACCAGGTAAATCAACCAAACGTTTATGCTCTTCCAACTCAAATAAATTGATCAGTTGCGTCCGCCCAGGTGTTTTACTGACACGTGCTAATTTCGTCTGTTCAGTTAATGCATTTAACGCACTAGATTTACCTGCATTAGAACGCCCCGCAAACGCCACTTCAATCCCATAGTCGTAAGGCAACTGCTCAACTAATGCAGCGCCCATCACATAGGTTGCCTGCCGGTAATTCATCGGCTTGAACTGTAGTGATTCATCTGCTTCATCAACGACTGCCTGTGGCTCTTTGATGTTTTCCAAATCTTTCACTTTATCTATTTTGTCTACTTTTTTTGTTTCTTTTACTTTTTTATCACTCATAAAAATATCTTCTATTTTTTATTCACTGGAGTTAGGCACTTTAGCAAAACTATGATTTTAAAACACCCCGTCAGCCTACGGCTGCCACCCCTCTTGCAAAGCATAGGTTTATAGGGATCTTTTCTATTCATTTAATT
>NZ_JBXTEF010000085.1:0-19802 GCF_057495195.1 Cysteiniphilum sp.
ATTAACACAATAAATTATGGATTGGCAACTCGTAAACTTTATTTTTGATTATTATTCAACCCTTGATTCGCATTTAACATGCGCGATATAAGCACTCGCATCTAAACTCTTACCACTAGCCTTTGTGACCAACTCATCAAACGTATATAGCAAGCCGTATTGGTGAATATTATGATTAAGCCAGCTCATTAATGGCTTGAAATCACCTCGTGCAATACTTGGCATAATTTCTGGATTACTACGCTTAGCTTCAGCAAATAATTGCGCTGCCAATAACGCCCCTAATGCATAGGATGGGAAATAACCAAAATCACCAGATGACCAATGTACATCTTGCATGACACCGTCTTTATAATTATTCGTCGTATCGACCCCAAGATAAGCGCTCATCTTCTCTTGCCAAATAGCCGGCAAATCTGCCACCGTGATTTCATCAGTAAAGAGCGCTTTTTCAATCTCATAGCGCAAGATCACATGCAGTGGATAAGTAACTTCATCGGCATCAACACGAATAAAATCAGGTCTCACCTTTAATAAATGCATCATCAAATTATCTTTTGATAAGCTGTCATTTTGACCAAAGTGACGTTGTGCATATTTCGCAAGAATAGCAATAAACTCAGGGCTACTACACGCTTGCATTTCAACAAGCAATGATTGACTCTCATGCACTGCCATGCCTAATGCTTTGGCTACAGGTTGTGTAATATACTTTTGCGGCAAACCCATTTCATATAAGGCATGTCCTGTTTCATGACATACCGCTAAGGCACTGGATAAAAAGTCCTGTTCATTATAGCGCGTGGTAATGCGTACATCTGAGGGCACCCCTCCACAAAAAGGATGTTGTGAAGTATCAATGCGACCATGGTTAAAATCAAAACCAATAACACGCATAAGATCTTGTGATAATGCATATTGCTTATCGATGGCAAAGCTTTGGTTAAATGGCAAACTCACCTTACTGCTTTGCTTATCAATAATCATTGGAATGGTTTGCGGCAAAAAGTGTTTAAGCTCATCAAATATCGGATCGATGTATTGTCTATTGACACCTGGGGAAAACTCATCAAGCAGGGCATCATAGGCATCAACACCATAATACTCTGCTTTGATCTTTGCTTTTTGTTTTACCAAGGCAACGGTTTTGCTCAAAAGCGGCATGAAGTCATGCCAATTGTTTTGACCACGCAGTGTGCGCCATGCTTGTGTCGACTCTTTGGTTGTCACTGCCAAGTCCGCCACTAAATGCTCAGGCAAAATCGTCGCATTAACAACAGCTTTACGCATATGCTTAATATTAGCTAATTGCCATTGATCTAAAGCGCTGTCATCGACATCCTGTAAACGACTCGCCACTTCAGGTGAATTTAACTGCTGATGAATCGTTGTTGTGAGACTAGCTAATGCGCTATTGCGTGCTTTGGCACCGCCTACTGGCATCATAACATCCTCATCCCAGCACAGCATCTCAAGTGCGTGATTAAGATCATTAATATATCTGAACTTATCGTGTAAATACTGATAGTTTTTATCCATTACATTACCCTCCATGCATAAAGGCTGATTCTGCTAAAGGGTGGTTGGTTAACAAAAAGCGTTTTGGTGTTTCTGCTAACAAATACCCTTGATAAGGCTGTCCTGCCTTAAAATAGGCGTTGTAATTATTTTCATCGGTAAAGACAAAAACACGACGATCGCTTCGCCATACTGGCCAGAATTGATCTGCGGTTCTTAATGTCTTATCTGCACCTGAGTTTGGCATCTTGGCAGTATTAGCAAGCTCACCTTCATTGGCAACAATCCACGTCAAGCGATCCAGATAAAACTGCGCGTCATAATAATAACCACCATAATTTGCGACAATGGCATGCGGATAGGTTTTAAGCAAGGGTGCGACAATATTCGTCAATGGACGCACACTTTTTTGCGCAAAATACTGCGAACCTGACCAACCCAAATTTAAAATAATCATCATCGCACAGACAAACCATAACATAATCGCTTTGAGGTTATTACGCTTAAGATACATAAACCCAGCAATGGCAGCGATAAGAGAGACGACAGCCGCTGGCCAATAGAAACCTGCAATTTCATTAAAGAACATCGCAAAGTTAGGAATAAATGGCAAGATCACAAAAGCAATTGCAATAATAATGAAAAACACCAAGGAAACAACAATGCTCGCCTTGGTTGATTTACGTAGTGTCGACTCGTTAAGTAGCTTGTCAATGCGTCGCGCAATCAAGATCGCAAAGGGTGTCACCACTGGAATTAAGTAGCCCATTAAAATTGATTTTGAAAACGCAAAAAATAGCAAAATTGCCATACCCCAGACAAATAAAAACCATTCATTTTCATGTCTTTCACGCGTTTTAAACTTGGTGAATACTGATTTAAAGACTTGTGGCAAGAAGCCAAACCACGGGAAAAATCCAATAATGAAAATACCAAAATAGACAAACTTGCTCATTTGTCGCCCTTGCTCATCCGTGGCATAACGCAAGATTTGCTGAACAATCACATAATAATGGAAAAATTCAGGGTGCTCGTTATTAACTGCAACAATCCATGGCACTGAAATAATTAATACGACGATTAAACCAAGATATAAGCGATAATCTAATAGCAGACGATATTTACCAACGATAAGCGCCCATAAACCGATAATCATCATCGGAAACACAATGCCAATGAGCCCTTTGGTCATCACTGCAAGCCCTGAGAAAATAAAGGCATTTAATAGCCATATATTTGCTTGCCAACTTGCCTGGCGATATTGTCTTGATGCCCAGAATGACAACATGGTTATCGTTAAGAAAAAGGCGACACCGGCATCAAGATTTAGATAGCGCCCACCACCTAAATATAAGATCGATGTGCCCGTAATCAATGCCGCCCACAGTGATACACGGCGCTTTTGATAGACAATACGACAAACGATATACACAAACCACACACCAATAATCGATAACACCGGATTAGGCAGACGTGCTGCCCAGATATTAAAGCCAAAGATCTTGAGTGATAAAGCTGTTAACCAATAAATCATTGGCGGCTTTTCAAAGTAAATCACACCATCTAAATGTGGCACAATATACTGGTGATTGACGACCATCTCACGCGCAATCTCAGCATAACGCCCTTCATCAGGCGTAAACAGTACTGGCAGACCATAAAGACATAAGGCAATTGCCATAATGATTGTTATCAATAACAAATCACACCAAAATACGCGATCCATTTGCCAACGAAGGCGACTTACCTTTTTTTCCATCGTATCTATAACCTATATTTGAAGCATTTGAAGCTCAAAAGATTATATACATCTTAGGTAATATTTTATAGTGGCATATACCACTGATCATAAATTTAGAATGACTACTGTCTCATTTCTTTGGCAATTTTATCCAAGAGTCCATTGACAAAGCAATGCCCCTCTTCAGTACCTAGCTCTTTTGCTTGATCAACATACTCATTTAAAACCACCTGATAAGGCACATCTAAGCAATCGATAAGCTCATAAGCCCCTAAGCGTAAAATCGCCAAATCAATCGGATTGATTGACGATAAATCATTAATCGCATAATGATTGATTTTCTGATCAATCGCTTCTTTATTCTTATCGACACCATCGATTAAACGATAGAAAAAATCCCACTCAACAGGATGACGATCAACATTATCAGCATAAAACTGCAGTTTCAATTCGTTGACCTGTGTATGCGCCAATGATTGCTGATATAAAGCCTGCACGGCATGAAAACGCGCGCGTCTGCGCTCTTTGACTTTTAGTGACATCGGCAAAACCTTAAAAATGCTAGCTCAGTTAAAATACGATCGCAAATTATACCCAATCGCCAGATAATGTGATAGCGCTAATTATTTTTTTATTAAACTTTGAGCCTCAATTGCTGATTTAACCAATTATTAATCTATACTCAACTTAAGTTTCCATGGAGGACGATAAGGATAACCTATGGCAAAGCATATTAATCGCTCAAAAGGCACGCTTGAGGAGGTCATTACCTTAAAGGCACATACTCGCTTGATTAATGCCATGCTTATCTTAATTGCCATTTCATCGATTTTATTAAGTACATTGTCGGTATTTCGCGCGTTTGATAGTGGCTGGTCGCTTAAATACACTTTGGACTTATCTTTAGCTTTAGCCTTGGTTGTTTTGATGCTTTATCGCGCCAAGCTAAGCAACAAAGTCAAATCACATATCATTATGATTGTTGCCGCAATAGCCATCATTAATGATTATTTATTTTATGGCTTACTATCCCCCGTTAGCATTATATACGGCCTTGCTATTGTTTATGCCTTAAGCTTTTACGCCGAGAAATCTGCACTGATTTTCTCAAGCATAATACTTATTGCGGTTGCAATTATTACCTGTCTACATATAACCATATGGCACAATGAGCATAGCCAACCTATGACCTATATTGGTTCGATTTATTCGTGGCTGTTATTAATAGGCTTATTGATATTTAGTTTACTGTTTATCAGTTTTGTGATTATCTCCATGCGTCGTTTAACCTCACGCTTATTACGACATGTCAATAGCCGCAATGCATTACTTAGTAAAAAGGCGGTGCTTTTAGAAAAACTCGCGATGACCGACAGTCTGACTGATCTGTATAATCGCCGAGCCTTTTTGAATTTTGTTAAGAAACTGCTCACCGTTACTAAACACCATCATTATATTTTAATGATTGATATTCGCCAGTTCTCTCGTATCAATGATACTTATTCACACGACACCGGTGACAAGCTACTGATTGCTTTTTCACAGCGCTTAACTGAAGTTTCGCCCAAAAACAGCATTGCTGCACGCACTGGCGGCAATGAATTTAGTATTCTTATAATGCTCCCCGTAAACGAGGATATACAAGCATTTGGCGCTCATCTACAAGAGAAAATGCAACAAAACTACAGCTTAGACTACAGAACACTTAGTATTACCACAACGCTAGGAATAGCACTATTTACGCCACAGCTAGATTATACATTAAATTTACGGCGCGCTGATTTGGCGTTATTTTATGCCAAGAGCCACAAACAAGACTGCATTGTCTATGATGAAACCATCGATAATTTCTATCATACGGAACAAACCCTCGAAAACTATATGTATGAAGCACTTGCTCAGAAATCTTTCTACTTTCATTTTCAGCCACTTGTCGATGGACATAACGGCACAATCATTGGCTGCGAGAGCCTTATTCGTTTAAATCACCCTGAGCTTGGCAATATTCGTCCGGATATTTTTATTCCAATTGTTGAACGCATGGGACTTGCCGATAAGCTCAATTACTATGTTGTTAATGAAGTGTTATGCTATTTCTGTCTGTTAGATTTAACACCTGCCCCAAGTTTTAAACTCAGTCTTAATATTTCCCCTGTGGTGTATGATTTTCCCGCACATATGCAATCATTGATTGAGCAGATCAAGCAGCACCCAATTCCGAAGTGGTTGAATATTGAGTTTGAAATTACTGAGTCTCAGCTCATGCAGCACTTGGAAGGCAATTCACTGAATATGAGTCAAATGTTTGCACAATTAAAAATGCATAATATCGGGTTATCCATGGATGACTTTGGCACGCAATATTCATCTCTTAATCGCTTTATCAATTACAGTTTTAATACCATCAAGATTGATAAAAGTTTCACACAACGCCTTGATCAACCACACAACCAACCCGTCATCGGTGCGGTTAAAGCCATCGTGCTATTAGCCAATGAGCTCAACATCAATCTGATCGCTGAGGGAGCTGAAACCAAAGCACAAGTAGATAAGTTGATTGAGCTAGGCTGTGATTGCATTCAAGGTTATTATTTCTATCGACCGATGCCAATTAAAGAACTCATACAAAATTTAACTGAAAACTGGTCACAGCACAACAATCAAGCCCAGTGATATGACAAGCAGGATAATCATCGCTAAACCACCGGCTAACAATGGCTTGCCTCCCGATTTAAGTAAGACAACCAAATCGGTATTTAAACCAACCCCAACCATTGCCATCGTCATACAAAAGGCAGAAATCTCGGCAATATAATAGCTTATTGGCAAATCAGTTAGTCGATCTAAAAAGCCAAACAACCCCAAGGTATTTAGAACAACCACTGCCAAGAAATATAAAATAAACTTAGGAAAATACTGGTGCCACGAAACTTTCTTTTGCATTTCCCCATCCGTTTTATTGGCTTTATGGTGTTTAATACCAATGAGCATCACCATCGGCGCAAGAAGTAAAATCCTGACCATCTTAACAATCGTTGCTGTTTGTCCGGCAATCGCACCAAAAGCAAAGCCTGCTGCCACCACTTGTGGCACTGCTTGAATGGATGTCCCCGCCCATACGCCAAATTGAAACTCATCTAGACTCAAGGCATGCCCCAATAACGGCAAAACAAAAATAGCGATTAAGCCATATAATGACACGATTGTCATCGCAATCGCTACTTGCGTTTGATTGGCTTTGACAACGGGAGCTGCTGCAACAATTGCTGAACCTCCGCATATTGCCGTACCAATGGTGATAAGTGATGACATCTTCTCATCAACACCCAAGCGCTTACATAACCACAGCGTGACAATATAGGCAATTAATAAACAAATAAGATTAATCAATAATGCTTGTCCTGAAACTTTAAGCACCGAAAGTAAATCAAACTTCACCCCCATTAGCACGATACCTAAAGGCAATAGCGACTTTGCCGCAAAATTAGCACCAGGAGTGAGTTTCTGCCACAAACGCGCTGAGCTGATCACACCTTGCAGATTTTCCTGCTTGTGAGCTGCTGCTTTATGACGAAAGAATAGATTGCCACAGATAATACCAATGATAATTGATAATACCATCGGTTCTAATGGGTGAACTTCTAAGTTTTGATGATAAATTGTAAAAGGGGCAAAGGGTAGAAAAGCCACGATATAAGCAATAACAGCTAATAGCGCACAAAATATGAGCCCTGTAACTTTACTCATGCCTTATACATCCGAATAACATGACGCGTAGCATCTAACAGCGGCACATCGACTTCAAATATCTCATATTTTAGTGGCAATACATCTAGTGCATCTTGCTCAACTTCAGCCCCTTTCATCGCAATCATTTGCCCGTCACTTGCCAGCAAATGGCAACATAAGCGCTCAAAATCGGCAATTGAGCTAAAGGCGCGTGAGATTACCGTATCAAATAAGGTTGTTGGCTCGTAATCCTCAATGCGAATATTGATCGCAGTGACATTATCCAAATCGAGCACTTTCTTGACATGGTTTAAAAAACGCACTTTTTTGCCAATACTATCAATTAACACAAAGTTAACTTCAGGCAATAAAATTGCCAAGACAATACCTGGCAAACCACCACCACTACCAACATCAACAACATATTTACCTTTAATAAAAGAAACTACCGACATGCTATCAAAGACATGCTTTACCAGCATTTCATCCCACTGGGTAATTGCCGTCATGTTATAGGTTTTATTCCACTTTTTAAGCAATGATAAATAATCAATCAAACGATTGATCTGCTCATCATCAATCGTAAGATTAAACTTCTCTGCAGCTTGGCGAATCTTGACTTTGCTATCATCAAGCATGTTATTCAAACAATCTAATGTAATCATTTTGTTTACAAACCCTTCCAAATCCTAATTGTCGTTTTTGAGTATATACCGCCCGTGAATCATTTTACAGCATTTCTGTTATTGAATTTCTCATCCTTTGTGGTATGCCCCTCTATATATTTAATCAACGATAATCCAATATCTCCAAACTCTGGCATAACTGCCAAAATTTAAGCTTAACCGGTGATTTTAGGGATTGTTTACGCATCACAATACCCACCGTTACTGCTGTCATATCAGCAATACTGAGCATTTTGATTTTGCTTGCCAAATGATTATGTTCAACGACAACTCTCGGCAATACAGACACACCAACACCCGATGCAACAAGTGACAAAATCGCTTCATTACCATCGACTTCGCCATATATTCGCGGTAATTTTTTTTGCCCTATTAACCATGTATCTATCGTGTTATCGTTTAAAAACTGAATGGGCATAATAAAAGGATATTGCGCTAAGGCTTGATCGATCGACTGCACATCACTGTCTTTTGACACGACTAATACCATACTGGTGATCAGCACAGGATGGGCGCAGAGATTATCATCAAACTTATGCTCATCAATAAATGAAATGCCCGCATCCATTTGGTTACTGGCAACCAAATTAAGTGCATTTTGCATTGATCCTGTTTCTAATTGCAACTGAACATTGGGATAGCGCGCATTCAATGCCTCAATAATCCGTGGCAAAATCACATATGACGCCGTCACCGTACAAAACAGGCGAATATCACCGCGTAAATTATCCTCATCTGGATGCAGTAATGCAAATAACTCATCATTTGCATCAAGCACTTTAATACTAAAGTCATACATATATCTACCAGCGTCAGTTAATGAAACATTACGGTTATTGCGCTCAAAAAAACTTGCCTCATAACTTTCTTCAAGCTTTTGAATAACCCTTGTCACCGCCGAAGGGCTTAAATAACAGCGCTCTGCGGTTTTACTGAAACTAAGCGTTTCTGCCAATGTTTTAAACACTTCTAAACTTTTCACGTTCATTCACTATCACTCCAACATTCACGTGATTTAATAATTATTGCATAATACGCAATATATAATTGATGATAATTCACTTTATTTCAACACCAAATTTATAGCACAATAAGTTTATCGGCGAATTTTATTTTTAAAATATTAAATATTAAAAACAACGAGGTAAGACCACATGAGGATCCAAAGTAATATTTTTGACGTTAAAGAGTACAACTTAGGCGGCAGCAGTGAGACAATTGTTGCCGGAGGTCGTCATTTATTCTCAAAACTGCCACAAGCATTTGATGGGATCAAAAAAATCGGTGTGATTGGCTGGAGCTCACAAGGTCCAGCACAGGCGCAAAACTTGCGTGATTCACTCGCTGATACTGATATTAAAGTGTGTGTTGGTTTACGTGCCAACTCCAAATCAGAAAAATCTGCTGAGGCAGCAGGCTTCTCTAAAGCAGATGGTACATTAGGTGAGATGTTTGACGTTATTTCTAAATCTGATTTAGCGATCATTTTGATTTCAGATGCAGCACAAGCTGAACTTTACAAAGAAATTTTTGCTGCGGCAAAACCAGGCAGTACTCTTGGCTTTTCTCATGGTTTTTTAATCGGCTATATGAAGACAATCAATGCGCCAATTCGCAATGATATTAATATCGTTGCGATGTGTCCAAAAGGGATGGGACCTTCGGTAAGACGACTTTATGAACAAGGCAAAACAGTTAATGGTGCCGGCATTAACAGTAGCATTGCCGTTTATCAAGACATCAATGGTAAGGCAACTGATTATGCGCTTGCTTGGGCAATTGCCTGTGGCGCACCATTTGTTTTCCCTACGACAATGGAGATGGAATATCGTTCAGACATTTTTGGCGAGCGCGGTGTATTACTCGGTGCTGTTCATGGTATTATTGAAGTGCTTTATCGCCACTTTACCGATAATGGCGTTAATCCTGAAGAAGCCTTCAAGCGCACTGCTGAAGCAATCACAGGAAATATCTCAAAGACTATCTCAACACAAGGCCTTAAGAAGGTTTATGACAGCTTTAGCCCCGCGGATAAAGAGAAGTTTGAAAATGCCTACAATGCTGCCTATACACCCTGCTTAGATATTCTTTTTGAGATCTATGAAGATGTTGAAAGCGGCAATGAATTTCGATCCGTCACCTTGGCAGGCAAACGTCATTCGCGCCTACCAATGGGCAAAATTGATGGCACTGACATGTGGAAAGTCGGCGAGAAAGTACGTAGTGGGCGCGATAACAACAATATGCCAAATGACCCAATTACTGCTGGTGTTTACCTTGCCTGCATTATCGCCCAAGTTGATGTTTTAGCTGAAAAGGGTCATAGCTATTCAGAAATAGTAAATGAGTCAATTATCGAAGCCGTTGATTCACTTAATCCATATATGCACTTCAAAGGTGTTGCGCACATGGTTGACAACTGCTCAACCACTGCACGCCTTGGCGCACGCAAATGGGCGCCACGCTTTGACTATAACTTAATGCAACAAGCAATCCCTGCAATCGATCAAAAAGCTCAAGGCAATGCACCATTTACAAAATTTGCAAATCACCCTGTACATGAAGCATTAGCGGTCTGCTCAACTTTGCGTCCATCGGTTGATATTAGTGTTGTTTGCTAACAAAAAATCCATTGTTGCTAAACTTATTTCTTCAGTTGGTAGAACTTTTAGAACCAACCATTTTTTGGCACGACAGGAAGATAGAGTTTTTGCTCTGGGCTAATCACGTTTCCTTTCAAGTGATTCAATGATTTAATGCAGCTTTCAGTCGTATTATTTGCTTTAGCAATCTTGCTTAAACTATCACCTTTTTTCACTGTATAGGACTGTAAGGTTTCGGTCTGGCAATACTGATCCGGTGTGAGATATACCGTTTTTGTCGCACATCCTGCCAACAACAAACCAGCTGCTGCTAGCGCGCTTAAGCTCAATAGTCTTTTCTTACTCATCATTTTCAACTCCTATGTTTAATGTTTACTTAATCAGCAGACTGATTATAGTTTCAATATTGGAAATTGCTATATCATTTATTTCGATTAGACTTTTCAACTCATACAATCTTTCTTGACTGCTAAAGCTTGAGCTGCGGTGATAATCAAATCTTCTTGACCAGCAAGGACTTGCTGTCTCGAGAGTTCATAGAATATTTCCCTAGGGCATACGCCAAAGTCAACCGCTGCTTTTTTAACGGGTTTAATAAATCCCGAGAAAATACCGGTTAAACCACTAACTAAGCTAAGTGTTGAGATATGCGGTACGGTTTCAATAAATAAATCTCGGGCAATTTCAACAGCATCAAACAGCTTATCTAAATCAATCTGTGTCTTGATGTTGAGTTTTGACATTGTTGCAACCAACACTTCAATAGCTGCATTCCCAGAACCCGCTCCAAAACCATAAGCCGTTCCATCAATGATTGTAGCGCCCGCATCAATTGCAGTTAATGAATTTGCAATAGCAAGACCTAGATTATTATGTGCATGAAACCCCACATTGATATTTAAATGATCCACTAAGTGTGCCACCTTAGCGCGAACATCATGCATCATATACGCACCTGCCGAATCCATTAAAATAATACCATTTGCACCATAATCCTGCATTTTAGTAGCTTCTGCTAATAGCGTCTCCTCATTCGCTAGATGTGACATCATTAAAACACCAAACACTTCACACCCTGCGCGTGCAGCGTAGTTGATATGACGCTTAGTGATATCTGCTTCTGTACAATGTGATGCGACGCGCACTACATCAACACCCTCATCAATTGCCATAGCTAAATCTCGATCAATCACACCAAATCCAGGAATGATATGAACGCCTATTTTATTTTTATTCACCGCTAATCGTGCTGTTTTCAGCATATCGCGGTCACTATATTTAGCAAGACCCAACTGCACTGAAGAAGCACCAAGTCCATTGCCATGCCCAACTTCAATAATATCAACACCTGCTTGGTCAGCGGCTGTTGCATATTGCCTGATATACTCCAAATCCATTTGATGGGAAATAGCATGACTGCCATCACGTAAGGTTGGATCACTTACTATAATTTGCTGTGTTTTCTTTGTCATCACTTTCATTCTAAGCCTCACTCACTGATTCGTTATGAAACGCCATTTCTTCAGCGATATGCACTGCAGCTGAGGTAATAATATCAAGATTACCAGCAAACTCTGGCAAATAGTCACCGGCTCCTGTCACCTCAAGGATAATACTCAACTTATTTCCATCAAAATAAGGCTCAAGTACAAGCTGATAATGAGGCATATAACTCTGCACATGAGTAATCATTTTTATGACCTCTTTTTTCACTGCTGATACATCTGGATTTTCAACATATGCAAAAATCGTTGTTTTCATCGTAACTTCTGGCGTTGCTGGCTTAATATTCAAAATGGCTTTTGCCTTACATGCGCCACTAAATGCTGCAATTGCCTGCTCAGTTGTCAAAATATATTCATCTAAATTTGCACGAGTTGCAGGTCCTGCGCTTTTAGATGATATGCTCGATACGACCTCAATATAAGGGATTGTTTCAAACACTTTGCTTAAGGCATAACATATTGGAATGGCTGCCTGACCGCCACAAGTAATCATATTAATATTATCTTTATTGATCACCTTATCTAGATTAATCACCGGAACACACATTTCTCCGATTTTTGCAGGCGTCAAATCTATAACCTGTTTGCCTAGACGCTTAAGCAATATCGCATGCTCAATATGATCATTTGCCGAAGTCGCATCAAATACAATATCATATTCATCTTTTAGTGAGTCTAATGCTTTTATCCCTTCTGCTGTCGTGTTTACTCCTTGCGCTTTAGCTAATTGTAAATTTTCAGACATTGGATTTCTGCCAATCAACCAACTACAACATACTGATGATGATTTTTTTAGCTTCATCAATATATCCATACCAATATTACCACTGCCAATAATTGCCGCTCTAAGCTGCTTTTTTGATGTCGTCATATCATTGTTTCGCATGATTTCACCTCATACTTTATTTCATGTGTTTGCAGCTGAATTCTATTAATTAATGGATGCTGGAATAAATCACCACTAATACTTATAACATCCTCTGCTTGCAACACGATATCATCCTGAAAACTTAAACGATCAGCACCTAAAAATAAAACATGGACATCGCCAGGCGTTCTAAATATGTCATGTTTAAAAACATGATGCTCAATATTCTCTAAGCTGTGCACCATATGCTGCAACCCTGTATTATATTCACTTCTCCACAAGCACTCTTGGTTACGTAAAATCTCAATTTTCCCTGCAACTTTTTCAGGAATATCTCCGATATAAATTTCAGGGCCCAATGAACAAGGCGAGAGCTTAGACTGTGCTAAATAGTAGTGATTTTGTTTCTCTAATATATGATCTGAAAACTCATTACCAAGTGCTGTTCCTATTCGATGTACTTGCTGCTTACTATCAATCATGTAAATAATAGCAAGCTCAGCCTCCTCACCACCGCCTTGAATATGTGCAGGTAAATCTAACGGTTGACCTGAGGCTTTTAATTGAGAACCAAAACCTTTAAAAAACCACTCTGGCACAGCGCCAATATCAGCCAATGCAGGTCGACCGCCATTAGCACCCATAAGATAAATCTTTTGCGCCTCAGTGAGTATTGTATTTTCTTGCATTGAGGCTCGAGCTAATACACTATTGCGGTGAGTAAGCCCTGTTCCTGTAACGATTAAATGAGCAGGATCAGTATGATGGATCGGTAACGCCAATCTATTACTAGAGAGCAAATCATGATACTGATGAACTCGCCCTGTTGTGAGCGTCTGAGCATATTCAATAATATCCACCTGATGCTCAATGGCATATTTCACTAAAGTATAAGTGTCTGCATTTAACTCAAATACTTGCTCTTGTTGCACTATGCCACTGACCACTTCATTTGAATAATTAAGCAATTGAATTAGATACATTGTTATTCTCCTTGTTTCCATAGGCATTATTTTCATTTTTTCCAGTCAACTTTAGGATTTTCGCCACCGTAATTGCATCGAGCAATGCATATCCAGTCGAGCTAAAAATTGTTTGTTGGCTTTGTAGCTTGTCCCTATGTTGAAGGTGCAACTCAAAAACTTCAGTGGCATTTTGATGCAACGATCCTGCTTCCACCACTGCGGTTTCTCTATCCTCAACAATTAAGAAAGAATGCTCAAGCACCTCTTGTGGAATCTCTCTTGCACTGCAAGAATGACCTCCCATACAGTTGATATGCACATCAGGTTTTAAACCTCTAAATAGATCAATTGGCACACGTGAACTTGTTGTTGTTCCAACAATATCCGCATGATCAATGGTCTCTGCTATTGAAGAGCAAACCTCAATCTTAATAAAAGGATAATCAGATAGAATTTCTTGGCGAAAAGTATGAAGTGCCTCCGATGAACGGTTATACAACTTTATCTTTTGAATATCTCTAACTGATAAGACGGCTTTTATCTGCTGCCTTGCCTGTTGTCCTGAACCAATCACAGCCAATATTTTAGCATCACTTTTAGCACACATATCTGTTACATAAGCGGAGATAGCCGCACATTTTAAATTGGTAACAGCTTTGCCATCCAAAATGGCTAACGGTTTCCCCGTGCGCCCACAAAAGGCCAATACTTGGGCATGAATAGTGGGCAATATGTCACCTTGATTACGAGCAAAAATACTACCCACTTTATTTATGTACAACTCATGCAGGCGGTCCAATACCGGCATTGATATAAAACCCTCATCTCGTTGATAACTATTGTAGATAAGCGTTTTTTCTGTTGTCGTTGAAAGCGCTTTGATATTCTTAGCAAATGCAATAGACATTTCTCTTGTCAATGCTTGGACACTACAAGCATTGATAATATCATTATATGAAAAGAACATGATAAACTCCTGATTGAGTTAAGTTATCGGTGAAAACGCGCGTTCCTGTAAAACAGAATAAATAAACCCTTTGATTTCTGCTAACGCCAGTTGTGCTGACTCTAGCTCAAGATAGTGCAAATGCCACACATGATACATGTTCTCCCAAACATCAAACTTGACGTGCACACCACATTTTTTAGCAGCGGCAACCAAAGCGCTTGCATCACTATAAAAAATCTCACGATCACTCACTTGCACTAATAAAGGTGGCAATCCAGATAAGTCTTTATAAACTGGCGAGAGCGCTCGAGCTTCTGAATAGTTCACGTCACCAAGATATAAATCTCTGACTTGTTGTGCAACCTCCTTCTGGCAGGTCGGATCAAGCATCTTGTTATAATCATAGCTTTCCCCGCTTAGCGTAAAGTCAACCCATGGGCAAATACATATACCTAAAAGAGGCATAGGCATTTGCTGTTCTTTTAATGCGAGCATAGTCGATACCACCAACCCGCCACCTGCAGAATCTCCTGCCAGAATAATCTCATGGCTTTGATAACCTTGCGCTAATAACGATTGATAGGCAGTAAGCGCATCTTCAATCGGTGAGGGACATAGAAAGTCAGGTGCTCTCCTATAATCAATATGTAACACCTGAGATTCTGTCACTCGCGCGATTTCAGCAGCTAGTCCGCCGTGACTTTTAAACGAACCAAATACAAATCCTCCACCATGAAAAAATAATATCACTCTTTTCTGGCATTTTTTAGGTGTAAGCAAATAACCCTTAAATTGAGAGAATGATATTTCCTTAATTGACACCTCATTAGAAATGGCAGCCCCCCATTGATCATAATACTCACGTGCAGCATAAATATCTTCAGGCCAATGCGCACTTGTCAAACGCTTCAGTACTACTTCTACTTCTTTATTTTGAGCTTCGCTACAAGGGTAATGTTTGATCACATTTTCCATAACCACTGTCTCCTATGATTTACGACTAAAATTCATTCTCTAAAAAAGATTGATCTTCCATAAATTCCTTACTATTAAAATAAGGTGTCATTTGCAGTTTCTTGACTAAGTGCTTATAACTCGGTAGATCGTAAAACCTTCCCTCATAAACAATGGGACGCCATTTATTATTGCGCGCCTTGTCTAATAGGTTTACTACTTGCTGCAACTCACCTTCCTCTAAAGAAAATGCTGAAATAATCTGATCAATCTGATTAGGGTGAATGCTTAACATTCTGGAGAATCCATACCGATGTGCTGCAGTTTTAGCCTCCGTGTAAACTGTGTCTAAGTTATCGATCTCCATAGACGCATTATGGGCAGCAATTTTGCCATGAGTGATTGCTGCTTTTGCAAGTCTCACCTTTGCATCTTGTATCAATAAATGCTCAAATTGATCTGGTGAAAAAACCGCTGTATAAGGAATTGCACCATTTGCATTTTGAACAAAATCAATAATACCAAAAATCAAACATTCAACATTAGGATGCGCGGCAATTTCATCTGCATTATTTAACCCACAATAATCTTCGATCAACACATGTATTTTAAGCTCTGAATTGAGCTTAAAAGGATGAGTTTGCGTAATATGCTCAATAAACAAATCAATATCTGTGACATATTGCACTTTTGCTAACGTAATATAGGCGATACGATTAAGTAATTTTTGAAGCAGTTCAAGCAATGCATTCATCTGTGGGTGGTTAACCTGTGGCAATCGCACACCAAATCTTAAGTGTTGTGGACTTTGCTCACATGCCAATATAAGCTGTTGTGCACATTTAATTTTATCCTCCGTACCCAAGCCATCTTCAAAATCAATGATCACATCAAAGTCTCTGTATGACTTTGTTTGTAAATCCACTATTTTTTGCAGCTGCTTCACGGTATTTACATAGTGCTCGCACACAGGTAATTGGTATAATTTTTTTCCCATAAAATAACCTTAGTTATGTTTTTCTAATTAGTGACTTAATGAGTTTCAGCTAGTTTTTGCTGCGCTAAAGACTTCGCATGCTGCTGCATTGCCAATCGATAAAGAATAAATATCGCACAACAAAGTACTAACATGACTATAAACGCTAAATTTCTGCCAACAACTTTAAGCAACAAGCTACCAACATAAGGGGCTAAAACTAACCCGAACATATAAAAGTTTGAAACACCAAAATAGGCACCTTTGAGATTATCAGGTGCGAGCTTATCAATTTGCACATTAACCACTGAAAATAAAATAATCTCGCCTAAGCTCAACAATATCACCGCAATGATCCAACCAAGATAGAAGTTATCTGGTGTTGCAGCAAACGCTATCTGAGCCAATGCAAATAACACAATGCCTATATAGACTTGTTGCTTATCTGAAAATCTTGCAATCAGTCGCAGAAAAGGAAATTGAAAGATCAATATCATCATACAATTAATCACGATAAGATAACTAAATAATGTAATAAATGCACTATTATCTAATCGTGAAAAATATTGCGCCAATGTTGAGTCCATCTGCCCAAACACCAAAATAATCAACATATTGGCAACAATCAGAAATAATAATGCATAGTCTTGGCGAATGATTTTAAAAGACTGCGATAAACTCAATGGCGTTCTAGTATCTGTTGGCTTTGAAAAATGCTTACTAAAAAAAACAATCGATACAAATGCGTAAATCACGCAAATAATAAGTAATGTCAGAAAAGTATATTGTGGATAATGCAGCGTGAAAGTTACGCCAAGAAAAGGACCTAAAGCGCCACCAACATTAATACAAAAGTAAAACCAGTAAAATGACTGCTTCTTAAACTCCACATCTTTGATCTCATTAGCAATTACAACCTTAAAAGTGGTCCCTAAAACACCTCGACTGGCTGAAATCCCAAACAACATAATAATATATGACATCAAATGATCTGTTATCAGCACTGGCACTAAGCTCAATATGACAATCATGAGTCCAGCTTTGAGCATAAAACGATTACCTATTCGATCTGAAAGATAACCGCCATATACGCTTAAACTTATTGAAACAAATGTTGCTAAGCTTAAAATCGTACCTGTTAACAGCAGTGACAAACCAAATTTTTGGTAAAAAATGATCGCCATAAATGGCCATAACATAAAATAGACAGACCAAACAACAAAGCCACCAAACAAGGCAATATGGACTACTTTTGGCATCTTCTTTAATGTTATAAACATATTTTTTCTCGCTTTAGAATGATTAACGTTACCTTAGTCAGTAGGGTTACATACCACCCGCAAACCATTTTGCAGCATTTCTGCCATTGAATTTCTTGTTCTTTTGAGTCATTTAATATTGCTAATAGTCCTTGCTATTACCTGTAATTCAATGACTTAAAATTATCAAAAACTTCTTCGACATTAAACACAGTAAAATGATTCACGAGTGGTATATTATAGGTTCGCTTACCTCGTTCTGGTATGGGAAGATATTTTGGTAGCCCTTATCATTCTTTTTGTGATAATCAAGTGTTAGATTGACTTCTTGCGTGTTGTCATTACTTGCTTTTTCTAATTTCACACCATAGAAGTCATACCACTTTTTTAGATCTTCCATGCTTTGAACTTGATGTTCAATATGCCTTAAGGGACGCACTGCTTCTTGTGTATTATCTTTCTTCTGAGGCGTTGTTGCGGCATGCGCAACGCCACCAATAACCTCATTATAAAGTATGATCATAAATGGATCATTTTCTTGATCAAGTGGCAATGCAAATGAATAATCATTCATTAACTCATCATAAAATCTCTCTTTGACTGCCACATTATAGTTATTTGGGATATTTTCTATTAAGACTTTAGGATCTATTTCTCGGTCGATGCAAAATTGCTTTGTATCACAAATGATCGGCAACCCGCCTTTAATATTCTTGCTCGGACCATAAATATTGGCAACAAAAGTAGTGGCAGCATCAAAGTGTATACACTTCGTTGTCATAAACTCACGTGCCTCGGTATGGTCTGAGTTAGGAGAAAAACTCTTGTTTTTGTTATAACCATCAACATCCATTTTTGCTATATGGCTATAGTTCATACCTACTGGATCATAATGAGTTAAATCAATTTTTTGCATGATCGCTCTGAAAATGTCTTCATAAAACAATCTGCCAAACTCCATCTCCTTCGCATTATCAATATGCAAACCATGCCTAGCCAATACTTTTGACAGCCCATGTAAAGCCGCAAAGCCTGATTGCTGCGTAATATGATCACATAGTTTATCGATGACCTTCATATCCATCAACTTAATCTGACTACTGGAAAAAACTGTCTCATACTGGCTTATATCAAAAATGGATGATTTAATCGTCTCTTGATTGAGCTTATTCATTGGCAAACTCCTTCTGTTTTGCTGTTGTCTGACTGAATGATTTTCTTGGGAATTAGAATCGTTCGCTCTAACGCGATGACAACCTGATCATGCTGATTCTTCCCTAGCGTTTTAATGGTCACAATGCCTTGGTGATCTCTTGATTTGGATTCTCTTTTGGCAATCACTGTGCTCTCTGAATACAACGTGTCCCCAACAAAGACAGGGTGTTTCAATACAACGTTATTCCAACCTAAATTTGCAATAGCATTATAACTCATGCTATTGACCGTCATGCCATTGATTACATTAAAGGTCACCAAACTTGATACTAATATTTTTTTAAATTCAGTTTGTTTGGCATACTCAGCATCAATATGTAATGGACTTTGGTTTAATGCGATGAGTGACTGCCATATATTATCCGTCAAGGTAATTGTGCGCCCCGGTCTGTGTTCAATGGTTAATCCGACAACTAGATCTTCATAAAACAATCCGTGGGCTTCTCGATAACGATTGTCTGCAATCTTTTGTAAGTTTGAATTTTCCATGACTATTCACTCATTACACACTTTTGGTTATCTAAAGTCTCAAACAAATCAATCATTTTCTTTGCCTTGGCAATAAACGGTGGCGCGATAACTTTTCCATCCAACACGGTAAAACCATCCTCTGCGGCTGAATACGCTTTGATCGATGAGCGATAGTGTTCTATATCTTGAGCCGTAAAGGAAAACGTTTCATTAATAAGCTCTAACTGTCGTGGATGAATCGCGGCTTTTGCTGTAAAACCATATTCTCGTGCTTTGATACAATCCTCTTTAAATGTGAATCAAGGTTTAAATTATGCACAGTATTTTTGTGCCAGCAACTCAAATGCTGCACATAGCCTTCCA
>NZ_JBXTEF010000086.1:0-9744 GCF_057495195.1 Cysteiniphilum sp.
TTTCACAGCTCAACATCTTTTTTCCTGAACGGTTAAAACTTGAGCTTTAGGGTGACACAGTTGAGTGAACAGTCTCAATTTTAGTAAAATTTAGTGAATAGTCTCGAACAGTCTCTGTTTTTTATACTTAAACATTAAACCTAAAATGCACAACATCGCCATCGTGAACAATATATTCCTTACCTTCTAAGCGTGCTTTACCGGCGTCTTTAGCACCTTTCTCGCCACTGTATTCAATATAATCATTAAAGCCAATGACCTCAGCGCGAATAAATCCGCGTTCAAAATCAGTGTGTATTTTACCGGCTGCTTGCGGGGCAGTAGCACCGACAGGAATAGTCCATGCGCGCACCTCTTTCACCCCTGCAGTAAAGTAAGTTTGTAGTTGTAATAGTTTATATCCTGCGCGAATCACACGATTAAGCCCTGGCTCATCTAAACCAAGATCACTTAAAAACTCCATTTTTTCATCCTCATCAAGCTCAGCAATCTCAGATTCAATGGCAGCGCATACAGCAATGACATCCGCATTATCTGCTTTGGCAAACTCAATGACTGTGTCAAGTAAAGGATTATTATCAAAGCCAGATTCATCAACGTTAGCAATATAAAGTGTAGGTTTGTTTGTTAATAGTGGCGTTTGTTTGATCCAAGTGCTTTGCTCATCACTAAACTCAAAGCTGCGCGCTGGTTTCTCGGACTCCAAATGCTCTTTGAGGCTTTGGTAGAACTCAAGCTGTAATTTGGCCTCTTTGTTGGCACTTTTAGCAAGTTTCTGTACGCGTTGTATCGTTTTGTCAACGCTTTCAATATCGGCAAGTAAAAGCTCAGTATTAATAGTCTGAATATCGTCAATTGGATTGACTTGTCCGGCAACGTGGATGACATCATCATTATTAAAGCAACGTACAACATGAGCTATCGCATCGGTTTCACGAATATTGGCTAAGAACTTATTCCCTAAGCCTTCGCCCTTGGAGGCTCCTGCAACAAGCCCCGCGATATCAACAAACTCCATCGTTGCCGCGATCACTTTTTGTGGATTAACAATATTGGATAATTGATCTAGACGTGGATCAGGGACTGAAACCATGCCGACATTTGGTTCAATCGTACAAAATGGATAGTTCTCTGCTTGAATGCCTGCTTTTGTTAATGCATTAAATAGTGTTGATTTGCCAACGTTAGGCAGTCCAACGATGCCACATTTAAAACCCATGATAAAACCCTTACTTTATTGTTATTTAATTCTTATTTAATTTTTATTTCTGGTGAAGTTTATTCATCACACTTTGATGATTGCCCTGTATTATATCGTCTAGATAAGAAATCGCACGTGTAATGCTATGATCAATCGCAATTTTATCATCAAGCGATGGTTTACCTAGTACATAACCTATGACTTTATTGCGATCCCCTGGGTGATCAATGCCGATGCGCAAGCGGTGATAATCACGTGTGCCAAGAGATGCATCAATATCTCTTAAGCCATTGTGCCCACCGTGTCCTCCGCCTTTTTTAAGACGAATTTGTTCGCAAGGTAAGTCAAGTTCATCATGTGCAACTAAGATTTCATCTGGGGTGATCTTATAAAATTGAGCTAATTTAGATACCGCTAAACCACTTTTATTCATGAAGGTATGTGGGTATAAAAGCCAAAGCTTGTTTGCGCCAATTTGTGTCTGTGCTGTAGCGCCATGGAATTTACTATCATTTGTTAGTGTTAAGTTGAATTTATCGGCAACTGCTTCTAAAAACCATTGCCCAGCATTGTGGCGTGTGCCTTCATATTGACTGCCAATATTGCCAAGACCAACGATGAGTTTGATATGAGTCATATTTGTAATGCCTTTAATTAATTTGACACTCATCATAAACCATTTTACAGAATTTTTCGCTTAGCATTTCTTGCGCTTTTATCAAGTTGAATTTTGATAAAAGCTACCCTTAACAAAGTCTTAGGGTGTTCATTCTATTATCGTGTTGGCTGTGGTCGTGACGCACGTGTTAATGAAATCTGGAAAGAAGTCCAATGGGCATATTCTGATTTGATACCATTTGCAGTACCTGATAATCGATTCGCCTGTTTAACGCATTAATTTCAGGAGCTTATATGAATAAAGTTAAAAAATATTGGCCAGTGATTATTTTACTCTTAGGACTTTTTTATTCTTACGATTTTTGCCAATATTTCCTTTTTTTATGATCAATATTGCCGCCGGTGTTTTTAATGTTAAACTTTATAATTATATCGTAGGTACTTTTTTAGGAATTCTGCCAGGATCACTTATTTATGCTTGGGTTGGTAGTGGTTTAGGATATACCTTATCTCAAGGGCAATCGATTAATACCGCTATCATACTTTCGCCACAGGTCTTGTTGCCGATTATCGGGTTGGCAATTTTATCGATCTTGCCGATTGTTTATCAAAAGCTAAAAAATAGTCCTAAAAAAGTAACCATAAACAAGCAGTAAAGAAGGACTAGATAATAGAATGAGTAGAGATATGATAAAAAACATACAAACAGATATTTGCGTTATTGGTGGCGGATCAGGTGGTTTGTCCGTTGCCGCAGGTGCTGCACAAATGGGTGCTCAAGTGGTGCTGTGCGAAGGAGGTAAAATGGGTGGCGACTGTTTGAACTATGGTTGCGTACCATCCAAAGCATTGATTGAAGCAGCACGCATACAACATTATATAAACAAAGCGTCACAGTTTGGAATCAAAGCGCATGGAGAGGTTGACTTCAAAGCGGTTCATGCGCACATTCATCAAGTGATTGCGACAATTGAGCCGCATGACTCGGTTGAACGCTTTGAGTCGTTTGGTGTTCAGGTGATTAATGCCAGTGCTCGTTTTATCAATGCAAAAACAGTTGAAGCAGGTGAGTATCGTATCACAGCAAAATACATTGTATTAGCAACCGGATCACGTGCACGTATTTTGCCATTGGTAGGATTATCTGAGATTGACTATCTGACGAATGAAACAATTTTTGATTTAACCGAATTGCCACAACATTTAGTGATTGTTGGTGCCGGTCCAATAGGTTGTGAGCTAGCCCAAAGCTATGCTTTACTTGGTTCACAGGTGACATTGGTGGAAGCGGCCTCTGAAATACTGGGTCCTGCCGATAGTGATTGCAAAGCCATCGTGATGGATGAATTTGTCAAGCTTGGTATCGATGTTATGACGAATGTAAAAATTCAATCATTTAGCCAAGATAATAATGATATTAAATATATTGATTACGAACATAATGGCCAACAAAAACAACTTCAAGCATCCCATGTTTTAATGGCGACAGGGCGCATGCCAAATATTGAGAAACTTGATTTGGATAAAGCAGGTGTTGCCTATTCGCCACATGGCGTTAATGTCGATAAACGCTTACGCACTAATCATAAACATATTTATGCTATTGGAGATATTGCCAGCCCATTACAATTTACACATATGGCAGGTTATCATGCAGGCATCGTTATTCAGAATATGTTGTTTAAACTGCCGGCTAAAGTTGATTATTCCAGCTTTCCTTGGGTGACATATACCACACCTGAGATTGCACATACGGGATTAGCGATTAAAGAAGCTGAAAAACAGGGAGCCCAAATATTACAATTAAGCTTTGCCGATAATGATCGGGCACAAGCAAATCACGCAACCAATGGTCTAATCAAAGTGGCAGTCACTAGTAAAGGTCATATATTGGGCGTTTCGATTGTGGGTGAGAATGCCGGAGAGCTTATTACACCATGGACAATCGCCATTAAAAATAAGCTAAAAGTCAAACATATGGCAAGTTTCATTGCACCATATCCGACGTTGAGTGAGTTAAGTAAGCGCACTGCAGGTAGCTTTTACACGCCTAAGTTATATGGTGCTAAAACACGTCGATTTGTTCGTTTGTTATTGAAGTGGTTTTAGTCTCGGAGTGATTTATGATTGAATCAAGCTTGCGTCCAGCTTTTCAGAGAATCTTTGTCAAACCTGCTTTAAGTCTTGGTGGGCGCTATCTTTCAGCTAATGGAATTACCATTTGTGCATTGATTGTTGGCTTGATCGCAGCGGGCTTTCTGAGTATGGATTATTCGTATTTAGACGTAGTATTGTTACTTCTTTCTGGTTATTTGGATATATTGGATGGCTCAGTTGCACGCCTTCAAAACAATAGCACAGCCTTTGGCACCGTTTTGGACATATTAAGCGATAGACTGGTTGAGTCATCGATTGTTATAGCTTTGTTTTTGCGTGATCCAAGCCTTGGCTTGATTTGTCTGTTGATGTCGATGTCGATGTTGATGTGTATTAGTAGTTTCTTATTGGTTGGTATTTTTTCAGACAAGCAATCAGAGAAGAGCTTTCATTACAGTTCTGGATTAATGGAACGTGCGGAGTCTTTTATCTTTTTTATTTTAATGATGCTATTGCCTGATTACGTATTGATTTTAGGTGTGGTATTTACTGTTTTAGTATGGTGGACAATGATTTTTAGGGCATATCAGTTTTATCAATACCAACAGGAGTCTTTATGAAAAAAATAAGTAGCTTTCCCATTTTTCCCCTTTTCTCACGTGTTTTGGCAGCTTTATTCTTCTTATGTTTTATACTCTCAGTGACATTATTCAACACGGTGCAAGCCGCACCTAAGAAAGACTACTGGCAGCAATGGGTGCTATTTGATCCTTTAGCGACTCAAGTGATTGATTACGGCATTTGGCAGGAAATGTTAAATAAATATCTGGTGCTTGAAAATGCTCAATCTTATTTTCAATATCAACAAGTATCAGCCGCAGATAAAGCACTATTAGCAAAGACTATCAAGCATTTATCACAGATTAAAATCAGCCGATATAACCGCGATGAGCAATTAGCTTATTGGATTAATCTGTATAATATACTAACCGTTGATGTGATTTTGAAAAATCCTAAAGTGACAAGCATCACACAAATTGAGCAAAATTGGCTAGGGCAAACTCAGGTATGGGACACCCCTATGATTACAGTAGAGGCAATCAAGCTAACACTTAATGACATCGAACATCGCATTTTACGCCCTATTTGGAATGACCCACGTATTCATGCCGCAGTAAATTGTGCTTCATTAGGTTGTCCGGATTTAAGTGCAAAAGCTTATACTGGTAAAGAAATCAATGCGCAACTAAATGCAACCTTCTTCGCATTTATTAACAGTTCAAAAGGACTTTTACTGCAAGATAATAAACTGCTGTTGTCTAAAATATTTCAGTGGTATGGCAGTGATTTTGGCGATCAATCACAAATGTTTGCCTTTATTGGCTACTTTGTCCGTGATCAAAAGCTGCAAAATTTGCTAAAACAACCAACTATTAATATTGGCTATCAAGACTATGATTGGAACTTAAATACAAAAGGTTAGCTAAATGATAGTGACGATTGGTTTTGGTGTCTTCTTAGTCATCATCATTTTAAGTTTCAAAAAGTCGTTAAAAACAGGCTCATCGATACAGTATTTTGTTGCGAATAGGCAAACATCAACCTTTGCATTGATCGCAACTTTAGTGATGACGGAGCTTAATACCTCAACGCTAATTGGCTTTGCTTCTTTGGGTGCCTCTTATGGCAGTTCAGCAATAAGTTTAGCCTTGGTTTTTCTTGTTGGCTTATTATTTTATGCCATCAGTGTCGCGAAAAAATGGAAGCAGTTTGATGGCGTTACTGTCACGACTTTTTTTGCTAGGCGCTATAACTCTGCGATTGGCTATATTGCTGCTGTGATCCTGTTAATGGCAATGCTTGGATTTAGTGCCAACTACGTTAAATCATTGACTTTGATTTTTGCTCCTTTATTTCCTGGTGCCAGTCAATGGCTGATCAGTGGTGGTTTTTGCTTGTTGATGTTGTGCTTAACACTCAGAGGTGGCATAAAATCTATTATTCGTTTGGATGTGTTTAGTTTTATATTAACACTGGTGATTATTCCGGCGTGGCTTTATTATGCACATGCTATTCCAGATGCTACTGCCAATATACCTACGATAAAACTACCAACATCAATGCTTATTTCACTCATTATCATTACGATGTTTACGTATATATTGGCGCCTTGGTACGGACAAAAGATATTTACTGCCAGAACAGCTAGAGTGGCATTTGTTTCGGTTGTTATTGCGGCACTTTTGATTGCTTGTATTTATGCTCTTGCCATCGAAGTTGCTAGCGTCATATCAGCTAAAGTCAATACATTAAGCAGCCCTCAAGAGGCAATTCCATTATTGATTAGCAGTTATTTACCGCCGATTTGGCAAGGGTTAAGTTACACTGTTTTGTTTTTTATTGCAGCGACTACACTCGCTGGATTATGGAACACGATGGCATCGATTTTAATTGCGCATCGCACGCAAGTAGTCATTAACACATCACTCACTCAAAGCATTATGATTACGAGCATTATTGCGGTGATTTCTTATGTTTTGGCTAATGTCTTTATTGATCAGATTTTCCAAAAAATGGTGTTAATGAATATTCCAATTGCGGCATTAGCATTCTCATTATTAGCCGGTTTTTATTATGAAAAAGCCAATAGCCTCTCAAGTCTGGTGAGTATGCTAACGGGATTTGTCGGTGGTGTGCTTTGTTATATTTACTTTGATGAGATTGATTATTTATGGTACTGGGCCGTGTATGTCATCCCGATGAGCTTTTTGGTTGGGTTTGTTGTGTGCAAACGCCGTTAGTGATTTGAGAGTTGAACTTGTTTGGCATTTAAACGATGCTGAGTGGGTATTTATTGCTATTTGAGTGATACATAATGGGGAGGAAAAATATAATGAAATCAATCGGTCTAACACATAAAAAACATCCTGTTGGGATATGGTATTTATTCGCTGTGGAAGTGTGGGAGCGCTTTAGCTATTATGGTATGCGAGCAATTCTTGTGCTATATCTTGTCAATTATTTAGGTTTTTCAGATACATCAGCTTATGTTTTATATGGCGCATATGCCGCTATTGTCTATATGACACCGGTGTTAGGTGCGTTTCTTGCTGATAGCTATTTAGGCACCAAGCGTAGTGTTAAGCTTGGTGCATTTATTATTGCCATTGGTCATATACTGATGTTTGCTATTCCAGACTTTATTCATTTAGGATTATCAGCTATCGCCATTGGTACAGGCTTTTTTAAAGCCAATATGCAAAATCTCTTAGGGCTTTTGTACGATAAAGAAGACCCAAGGAAAGATGTTGGTTATACAATCTTTTACATGGGGGTTAATTTAGGCTCATTTATTTCAACGCTATTAGTGCCAGCGGTTTATACTTGGGTGTCGCCAGAGACTGGTTTTTTAACGGCGGCATTTGGTATGTTGCTAGGGCTTGGTTTTTTCCTTTTTGGCGACAAGCGCAATTACTTCATTGAGACGCGCCAAATTAATGCATTTAAGTTTTATACAACAGTAGTCATGACGATTTTAAGTGTGCCTCTTGTGGCGATGTATTTATATTTCACAGAAGGTGTTGGGTCGATGACCTTTATCATTAGCGCCATTGCGCTTATGGTTATTGCGTACATTATCTACAAAGGTTTTAGAAAGGGCGGTGAATACTTTAGAACACTTTACGTTGTATTATGGCTAGGTGTGCTTGGTATGGTTTATTTTGCGTTGATGGAACAAACTGGAAGCACCGTAGTGTTGCTTACAGAGCGAACAATTGATAGAAACTTTTTTGATTTATTTGAAATTCCAAGCTCATGGTTTTTGTCACTTAACCCGCTAGTAATTGTATTCTTTGGACTAGTCATTGCTAAACTATGGTCAGTATGGAATCCCAATGCTACCGCCAAGATGGCGCTTGGTGTCATTGCCGCAAGTCTTGGGATGTATTGTTTTTCAATGGCAGCATTAACAGGTAGTTTGTGGTTTATCGTCCTAGGATATTTTGTGCTATCAATCGGCGAATTAGCCATATCCCCAGTGGCTTATTCTGCATTGAGCAAAGTCTCACCATTGGATATCAGTGGGTTAGTTATGGGCCTGTTTTTGTTAAAATCATCCTTTGCATATTTAATTGGTGCAATCATTGGCGCATTAACCGATGTTGGTGGCGTCACGTCAGTACAGGCTGAGGCTTATGGCAGTGTATTTAATCAAGTAGGTAGCTATGGATTGATTATTGGTGTGGTTGCATTGCTGTTAAGCCCATTAGCAAAGAAACTGCTAAGAGTTTGATTGCATCACTAAGATCAACGCATATCGTGCATTCCAATAGTGAAACAGGCTTTGGTTTTGCTGATGTGTTGCTCTATCCCTTGGTGAGTAATCACAAGAATGACATCGGGATTGTGATGGAGTTTAAACATGCCAAGGAAGATGATAGCCAAAATCTTGAGTTATTAGCAGATAAAGCATTAGCGCAAATTGTAACAAAAAATTATATTACAGAGCTAAACGCTCAACCACAGGTCAAACGAGTATTAGCATTAGGTTTGGCATTTAATCATAAATGTGTGATTGTGAAGTATGTAGAATTAGTCAATAACTGATTCTATCATAACTATTTGCTGAGGTTTTACATCAAAACTAGTGATATAATAAGCCCAGAGATAACCCTAATGTTTTAAGCAAATAATGAATAGCCATAACAAAATAGCTAAACCGCATGATGCATTCACAAAGGCAAACCTTGCCGACGCAGATCGAGCAAAGGCGTTGACTAAAAGCCATTATTCAAAAGAGATTGTTGCATTGATTGATTTTGATAGCTTTCAAAATAGACCGACAGAGTTTATCCAAAAAGACTTGCGGCATGTTGCATGTGACGTGCTTTATTCTTGCAATATCAAAAACAGTGACGGTTACGTTTATTTTTTGTATGAACCGCAATCAACACCTGATGAAATGATGTCTTTTAGACTGTTGGAGTACAGTTTGCAAATAATGCAAATGCACTTGGCGCAAGGTAATAAGAAGTTGCCAATTATTTTGCCATGTGTGATTTACCATGGTGAACAATCACCTTACCCATATAGTAATGATTTATTGGATTGTTTTGAAGACGTGGAGCTTGCCAAGCAATACGCATTTAAGCCATTTAATTTGATTGACTTAACGATAACAAAAGATGAGGACATAGCCAAGTTGCCGCCTACGTTGTACTTCGAGTATTTACTAAGACATGCGCGTGATGAAGATTTTGCTGAGAAGCTAATAGACTTCATCGAGCAGCATCCTCAATCTGTTTATTACTTCTTGAGTGGTGGCGTAGACTTCTTAAATGTTGTATTATCTTACGTAGAAACGAGAAAGAATAAAGACCCTGAAAGTATAGGGCGATTAATCAAAGTAATAGACAATAAAACAGGTGGTGAACTTATGAGTATATTACAGCGTTGGCAAGATGAAGCAAAATTACAAGGAGTGCTTTTGGGTAAGGCTGAAGGTAAGGCTGAAGGTAAGGCTGAAGGAGCGCATTTAGCTCACCTAGCAACAGCTCGAAATATGCTTTTAAGGGGGTTAGAAGTTCAATTGGTGGTTGACTGTACTAATCTACCAATCGAAGAGGTAACCGCCTTAGCAGAAGAGGTAAATCGCAGTAAGCATTGATTTTTGAGTTTAGCTTAGCCAACTGCTAACGACGTAATTGATCTTGGTGGTGTGCTACTTTAGCATTTTATATGTTTCGTCCCCACTCAACTCGATTGATATTAAAGACCAATCACCGTGTCATGCATTAGCTCAGTTTTTGAAAAACAAATGCTTTTCC
>NZ_JBXTEF010000087.1:0-5018 GCF_057495195.1 Cysteiniphilum sp.
ATTAACACAATAAATTATGGATTGGCAACTCGTAAACTTTATTTTTGATTATTATTCAACCCTTGATTCGCATTCAAGCTTTATCTATCCTGCGATGTCACGTTGGGCAAATGAATATTATAATCAAACAGGTGTTAAAATTAATTACCAACCAATTGGTTCAGGTGGCGGGCAGCGCCAGATTTTTGCAGGTACTGTTAATTTTGCAGCATCAGATCAACCATTGAGTAATGCAGAACTTAGTAAGTACAATTTATTACAATTCCCTGCAATTGTTGGCGGTATTGTGCCGGTGATTAATGTTCAGGGCATTAAGACGAATGAACTTGTCTTAAGTGGTAAAGTATTAGCAGATATTTATTTAGGTAAAATCCAGTATTGGAATGATCCAGCGATTGCTGCGTTAAATCCAAAGCTTAAGTTACCACATAGTGCGATTATCACGGTACATCGCGCCGATGGCTCAGGGACAACTTATAACTTTACGCAATACTTAGCATCCGTTAACCCTGTATGGCAGAAACAAGTTGGTGTTGATACCTCAGTGCAATGGCCGGTAGGTATTGGTGCTAAAGGCAACCAAGGCGTTGCAGCACAAGTGCAACAAGTGGATGATAGTATCGGCTATGTTGAGTATGCCTATGCCAAAACCGCGAATATCCCAACCGTTAAACTGATTAATCAAAGTGGTCAAACAGTGACTGCTGATTTAAATAGTTTTGCAAGTGCTGCAAAATATGCATCATGGCAGGCAAAGGATAATTACAATTTACTCTTGGTAAATCAACCGGGTAATAACAGTTGGCCAATTGTTGCCACGACCTTTGTTTTATTACCTGAGAAAGCAAAGCAAGGCATCAACCAAGATATTAAGCAATTCTTTACGTTTGCTTATTCTGAGCAAGGTGACAAGATTGCTCAAAAACTTGATTATGTTGGTATTCCACAAAATGTTGTTGCAGACATTAAAGTTTATTGGGATAAAGTCTAAACACTTAATGATGTTCTTTACGGTTATGCAGATTCCAGCATAACGCCAATAGTATTGTAGCGATAACGCTAGCTGAAATTAAAAAGATAAATACTTCATCCCAGCCATAATAAGTGGCAATGATACCGATAACTGCTTGTGCACCAACAGTCCCTAGGAAATAACCAAAAAGACCAGTAAATCCTGCGGCGGTGCCAGCAGCTTTTTTAGGTACTAAATCAAGCGCTAAAATTCCAATTAATGCAACAGGCCCATAGATGAGTACGCCCATTAAAGATAGTGATAACAACAATATCCATGGGGTGTCACTCTGCCAATAAACGAATAAGACAGCAATAAATAACACCATGCAAATAACACTCATGGGTGCTCTGCGTCCATTGAACACTTTGTCAGTTAACCAACCAATTAAAATTGTCCCTGGAATGGCAGGCAGCTCAAATAGTGCAAAGCCAAGAAGCCCCGTGGTTTTTGACATGTGTTTTACTTGCACCAAGTAGTAGGTTGACCAACTAAGTAAGCCATATCGTGAGCAATAAACAAAAGCATTTGCTATGGCAATGGTCCAAATCCATGGATTGTTTAGAACATATTTAAAGAAAATATCCTTGGCTGAGAGCTCTTTTTCACGATTGGCTTTAGTTTTGTCACAAGATTCAGGCGGGTAATCATGGCTGTAGTCTTCGATAGCTGGTAAGCCTACGGATTGTGGTGTGTCGGCGCCAAAGATAATAATCAAAATCGCAACCAGAATGCATAGGATTCCAGCTAGATAAAATAAACCATGCCAGTTGTCTTTAAAAAGCAATATTCCCAATGGAACGACGCCAATAGCTAAAACTCCGGCACCGACATTATGTGCTGTATTCCATATCCCCATTTTGGTGCCGCGTTCTTTATCACTAAACCAATGAGTCATGATTCTAGCGCAAGGCGGCCATCCCATACCTTGTACCCAACCATTGATAAACATAATGACAAACATCACCGTGACCCCAGCGCTTAAGCAAGAAGGCAAGAGTAGATTCAATATGCCAGATATGAATAAGCCCGTGGCAAGAAAGATCTTGGCATTGCTGCGATCAGAAATATTTCCCATCAAAAATTTACTTAAACCATAAGCGACACCTAAAGCCGCACCAATTAAGCCCAGTTGGTCAGCTGTTAAGGTGGTAATGTATTGCTTTGAGACATCAAAACTACTACGTCCAAAATAATACGTAAAATAACCAATATAGGCGACTAAAAACATTCGTAAACGCCATTGTGGGTAAAGTTTTTTAACTTGTTGTGCTGGTAAAAGGGCAATAGCCTTTGCCGGTTGGAAGAGTTTGCGTAACATACAGTGTGCTTGTGTTTTTTGAATTGGCATAGTGTAAGACCTTCAAAGTTAAACGTAAAATCAAATTTTGGAAATTTACAACATGAGCGTAATGGGGCTTGAAATTCATAAATGGGTTTATAAAATAAAGACCGTTAACTATATGAAGTTTTTAAAGCCTTAGGAGGGTTTATGTCGGTATATCAGGATTTTGACAGTTTATTAGCGTATTTAGATGCGCGCATTGTTGGTCAGCGCGCTTTGACAAAGCGCCTTCTAATCGCCTTATTATCATCAGGGCACCTACTGGTTGAGGGCGCACCTGGTCTTGCTAAAACCACGGCAATCAAAACATTAGCTGAATGTATTGAATGTTCATATCACCGTATTCAATTCACCCCTGATTTGTTACCTGCGGATTTAACAGGAACTGAGATTTATATTCCTGAGCGTCAAAGCTTTGAGTTTCAAACGGGGCCCTTGTTTCATAACTTATTACTGGCTGATGAGATCAATCGCGCCCCTGCCAAAGTGCAATCTGCACTATTAGAGGCGATGGGTGAGAAGCAAATTACCATTGGTAAACAAACCTATCCATTGCCTGATTTATTCTTAGTGATGGCAACACAGAATCCGATTGAGCAAGAGGGGACTTATCCTTTACCTGAAGCACAATTAGATCGCTTTATGCTGCATGTCAAAATCGGCTATCCAGATGCGGCAATGGAGAAAGAGATTTTAGCATTAAACCGTGGCAATCGTTCAGTGAACTTGCAAAAACCACCGCTAATAACACAAAATCAAATATTTACAGCGCAACAACAAGTGTTAGATCTGCATGTGTCTAGTGCCGTTGAGGCGTATATGATTCAATTGGTATTAGCCACACGCGATGCCGCGAAATACGATGAAGATTTAGCTAAGTGGATTCGTTTTGGGGCAAGTCCACGTGGTACGATTGCGCTTGAGCGCGCGGCACGTGCGCATGCTTGGCTTAATGCACAAGACTATGTATCACCACATGATGTGCATGCGGTGATTCACGAGGTATTACGGCATAGAATATTGCTAAGCTTTGAAGCTGAAGTTGATAATATTACCAGTGATGATGTGATTGATGCACTTTTAAAAGCCGTGCCGATTCCATAAGTGGAAGAGGGGAAACGCTGATGAATTCAAAAAACACAAGTGATCAACAAGGTATAACGGCAAATATTAATGAATTATTGAGTTTGCGTTTTCAGGCACAAAATATTCAATTTTTTAATAGTCAACGTGTTAATACCAATCAGGTCGGTCAACATGTCTCACGCGCCAGAGGGCGAGGAATGGACTTTGAAGAGGTCCGACATTATCAACCAGGTGATGATATTCGTTTAATGCATTGGCCGCTAACCGCGCGTCTTGGTAAACCTTACACCAAGGTATATAAAGAAGAGCGAGAACGTGCGATTTATTTTATTGTTGATCAAACTGCATCGATGCAATTTGGAACACGTGTGTGTTTCAAAAGTGTACTCGCGGCTAAGGTATGTGCATTATTAGGTTGGGCAGCACTGAATCATCATGAACAAGTCGGTGGTGTGGTATTTTCAGATGAAGGGTTATATCAGTTAACACCAGCACGTAGTCGCACGCATTTATTGAAGTTTTTCAAATGCCTGAGTGACCCAGAAAATATGCTAAGACCATCAAATAGCAACTCAATGGCAATGACACTGAAGAATCTATCAAAAACACTTAAAAGTGGTAGTGTTGTGATTGTGATCAGTGACTTTGTACATTTTGATGATGAAGCTGAACAGTATTTGAAATTAATTAATCGCAAGAGTGAGATTATCCAAGTATTTACTTATGATCCATTAGAAGCGAGTTTACCTGATAGAGGGCAATACTGCTTTAGTGATGGGCAGTTGCATTTCTTAGAGCTAAATGCTGCGGATAAAGACGTGCATAAGCGCTATGCTGAGCCATTTAATCAGCGCCTAGATAGGATCAAAGCACTATCAAGTAAACACAATATGCAATTTGTCGCATTAGCAACGAATGATGATGTGGTAAAAACCTTAAATCATGGAGTGATGCGCTATGACTACTGATGTATTAGCAGGACTAAAAGACATTCATCTTCCGCCTGCGGTATCGATTTGGCCGTTGGCAGTGGGTTGGTATATTGTGGCCGTTGTTGCCTTAGTTGTGATTGCGCTGATGATATGGTTCTTAGCCGAAAGGATTAAAGCATATCGCCACAAGCAAGCAATAATAAAGATGTTTGATAAAACAACACAAGTTGCTCAGTCAGAAAAACCACAGGCGTTGATATCAGAGATTTCTATTTTTTTAAAGCGAGTTATTATGCAAGAGCTTAAAGTTGATAATGCACATCTATACTTCGGTGAGGATTGGTTGAAGTTCCTAGATCAACAGCTTAAAACAGATGATTTTAGTAAAGGTGATGGGCGTGTGTTATTAGATAGTTATACATCAAAAGAAGTCAGTATTGATGAGCAACAAGCACTGATTAGATTAACGAAAAAATGGTTAAGGAAAGTGTTATGATGACCATCGCTTATCCTTGGATTTTTATTTTACTCTTATTACCCATTATCTTGCGTTTTGTGTTACCAAGATTAAAATGTGAATCAAGGTTTAAATTATGCACAGTATTTTTGTGCCAGCAACTCAAATGCTGCACATAGCCTTCCA